>NZ_JBPQTL010000028.1:0-59575 GCF_051386295.1 Micromonospora sp. URMC 105
GGCCCCTGACGGCGTCCCCCAGTGCCCCCCGGACGCCGTCAGGGGCCGGTCTCCCGGTATTCCTCGACCGGCACCAGCGGCACGCCCGGCGCCATCCGGTCGGTGTAGAGGCGCCCCTGGAGGTGGTCGATCTCGTGCGCCACCAGCCGGGCCATCCCGTACGCGAACGAGGTGATGATCCGGCTGCCGTCCCAGCGGGCGTGTTCCACGTCGATGCGCAGCGGCCGGGGCACCAGACCCCGATGGTCGGCGAAGGAGAGGCAGCCCTCGTACTGCTCGTCGGTGTCCGGGCTGGCGGCGACCATCCGGGGGTTGAGCAGCACCACCGGCGCGGCGGACCGGTCGGCGGGGCGGATCACGGCCGCCGCCGCGTCGACGCCCACCTGCGGGGCGGCCAGGCCCATGCCGGCGCTGAACGGCTGCAGCTCGTCGACGCGGGTGAGCAGTGCGGTGAGCCGGTCGACCACCTCCCGGGCGGCGGACTCGTCGCCGGGCAGGTCGAACGGCCGGGCGGGGCGGCGCAGCAGGTCGGCGTCGCGGGGCAGCACGCCGAGGGCGCGCAGCCGGTCACCGGTCCGGCCGGGGGACGCGGTGCGCGCCGGGTCGGCCTGGTCGCTGCGGAACCGCCACTGGAGGCGGTAGCGGGAGTTGAGCGGAGGGTCGTCGGTGGCCCAGTCGAAGACCGCGCGGTCGCCGCGCTCGTGCCGGCGGACGGGGGTGCGCAGGGGACCCTCGTCGGCGGAGAGGGAGGTCTCCACCCCCCACACCCGGGGGTCCAGCGCCGCCGGCAGGTCCAGCCGGACCGCCAGGTGCCGGGTGGGCAGGCGTACGGCGCGCTGGAACCAGGGCCCCCACTTCTCCCGGCCGACGTGGTAGGCGTACTCGATCTCGGCCCGTTCGCCGGGGTGCAGCGGGAACGGTCCGTCGCCGTTCTCGAAGAGCAGCCAGATCTCCTTGTACGCGTCCCGGTCGTGCTTGGCCCGCCAGTGCATCGGCTCGCGGCTGCCGCCGTCGTCCCGGTGCGCCCGCAGTCGCAGCTCGGCGAAGGTGAGCGGGTGTTCCCGGTGGTGCCGGTTGGAGCGGCCCGGGTCGTCGGGGTAGCGGTCGACGGCCACCCGGACGAGGTGGCGGGTGACCGGTTCGGTGCCGACGTTGTGCAGTTGGCGGCGCACCACGCAGTCGTAGCCGTCGTCGGAGTGGGTGAGGGTGGCGGTCTCGCGCTCGACGACCAGGCCGGTGCCCGGGGGCAGCCACTGGCCGGGGGGCGGCGGTTCGCGGTGCGCCGTCGGGCGGGCCTGACGGAGCTGGTCGTACTCCCGGAAGCGTTGCCAGATCGCGCCGCTGGCGTCGAGGACGGCCTCGGCGCGGCGGGCGAAGTCCTCGGTGGGTCGGTGCCGGCGCCCCTCGACGTGGCTGACGTACGACGGGTCGAAGCCCATGAGCGTGGCGAGCTGCTTCTTGGAGAGTCCTCGCCCCGTCCGGTGCCGGGCGAGCTCCGCGGCGAAGGACTCGGCGGCCCGCTCCAGGGGGGAGGTCGTCATCAGCTTCCTCAGGGCCGGGACGACAAGTCTTCACGTTCGACCACCCCGACCGCACCTGAACTGCCACATTTCCGACGTTCGGCTTGACACCGCGCGCGTTTTCTCCCCCGCGCACGGGGTAGTACGCGGAGCCCGGGCCGGTCCATCGCCAGCGCTGTCGACGGAGTGACCCGGGCCTCTCGATCCCCCTTTGGTGAGGCTTCCTTTAGACCGGGGGTGTGGTTAGGCTAGCCTTAGCTGAGCGGACGCACTTCGGACAGGGAGACGGACCAGGTGACAGCGGTGATGCCGGGGCGCGAGCTCGCCCCGCCGCTCGCCCCGGTGACCGCCACCCTCCGGGCGATGTTCGGCACCGACCACCTGCCCGGCCTCGCGCCGGGCCTGCTGGTCGCCGACGAGGCCGGCTGGAGCCCCGCGACCGGCCTGATCGACGGCAGCCGCCTCCCCGAGTTCCTCGCCGCCGCGGCTCGCCGCTGGGGTGGCACCCCGCACGCCTGCGCCGCGCTGGCCTGGAAGTCCTACAGCTACTGGACCGCGCTGCCGGTGGTGCTCGGCTGGGCCTCGGCCCGCCGGGTGCCGCTGCTCGACCCGGCCGACGTGCTGATCCACTTCGAGGATCACCACCAGCTGCTCACCATGGGCCTGCGCGGCTCGACCACGGTCGCCGTCCTGCCGAACGACCCGCTGGCGCTGGCCGGGCGCGCCGAGGTGCGGGTGGTCGCCGACGAGGCGGAGCTGCTCCGCGTGCTCCGCGCGTCGCTGCTCGACGCCCACCTCGCCCCGATGATCGCCGCGATCCAGACGGAGGTCCGGGTCGGCGCCCGTACGCTGCTCGGCTCGGTCGCCTCCGGCATCGCGCACGGCATCCTGCGCGCGGCGGACTCCCTCCCCGGCTCCTCGGTCCGCAGCATCTCCACCCTGCTCGACGCGCTCGACCTGGCCGACCTGGTGGAGCTGGTGCCCGGTCCGACGGGCGAGCCGACGGTGCAGCGCCGGACCTGCTGCCTGGCCTTCACCCTGCCGAAGCCCAAGCTCTGTCAGGGCTGCTGCGTACGCCCGTCCTGATCGCGGCTAGCCGGTCAGCGCGCGGACGTCCCAGAGCCACACCCCGCCGGTCCAGGTGGGCGTGATCCCGGTCAGCTCGTTCATCGCCCAGCGCAGCGCGTCGGCGTTGCGGTGCGGGCCCAGGACCACCACCCCCGCCCGCCAGTAGCGCAGATCCTCCACCGCCGCGGCCCGGTCCTGCCGGTTGATCGGCGGGACCCTCCCGGTCCGCGCGATGCCGCCGAAGAAGTTGCTGGTCCGGCGGAAGGGCGCGGTGAACAGGGCGACGTCCGGCTCCGGCGCCCACGGCCGGGTGTCCGGCGCGAGGAAGTAGCCCCGGGCGATCGGCATCTGCAACCGGGTCCGGGACGACCACCGCAGCGGATCGGCGTACGTGTTGTCGGGCAGCGGCAGGGTGACGACGCTGCGCCCGCCGGTGACGTACGGGCGCCAGGCGCCGGAGGTGACGAAGGCCGGGGTCGGGTCGGTGCGGAAGACGGGCAGCGGGGTCGGCAGGTTCGGCAGCAGGGCCATCACCAGGACGGTGACCGTGGCGAAGCGGATCTGCGTCCGCGCGCCCGGGTGTCGGCGGGCCAGCCGGCGGGCGTGTTCCGCACCGAGCGCGAGCAGCACCCCGACGACCGGCGTGACGGCCAGCGACCAGCGGGTGGGCACCACGGAGTGCAGCAGCGGCAGTTCCTCCAGCAGCGCCCAGGGAGCGGGCACGCCGGTGTCCCGGCCGTTGAGCTGGACCTCCCGGCCGAGCGAGAGCACGGCGAAGAACAGCGCGAGAACGGCCAGGCCGAGCACCAGGGCGCTGCGCCGTAGCCACCAGATTAGGGCGACCGTGAGGACCACCAGGGGCCACCCGAAGAAGGCGTTCTCCTCGGTGGCGTTGCGGGCCAGCGGGGCGGCGGAGCGGGCGTCCCCGGCCAGCGACTCCCGGGAGTACGCCACGAAGGCCGCCAGGTCGGTGCGGTAGCCCCGGATCAGCCGGGACAGCCCGTGGTACGAGCCGGGACCGAAGAGCTGCACGTAGAGCGGGTACGCCAGCAGCACGGCGGAGAAGGCGGCGGCGACCCCGAGCCCGGCCAGAAAGGTGCGCGTGGCGCGGCGCAGTTCGGGCCGGCCGACGGCGAGCGCGCCGACGATCACGCCGAGCGCGATCGCGGTCATCAGCAGGATCTCGAGATTGAGGAAGGCCTGCCAGACGATCAGCAGGCCCAGCAGGACGCCGTTGCGCAGCCACCGGCCAGGCTCGGCGAGCCGCAGGGTCCGCCAGGCGATCAGCGGGACGACGAACTGCGACACGATGTTCGGGTGCGCGTTGGCGTGCGACACCATGGCCGGGCCGAACGCGCAGAACGCGGCGCCGACCCACGCCGGGCCCCGGGACCGGGTCACCACCCGGGAGAGGAAGAAGTACCAGGCGGTCCCGGTGGCGGCCATTCCGAGGGTGAGGAAGAGCAGAAACGACCACTGCGGCCCGAAGAGCACGGTGACGGGCGTCATTGGCAATGAAATGGACAATACGGAAGTATTGGCCATCAAGTTCACGCCGTCGGGCACGTTCATCCGGTCCGACGTGAACGGATAGGCGAATTCGGTCACGACCCGGGCCCCGTGGGCCATCATCCACTCGAACTGCGACTGGTCGGACGGGTTGTCCCGCAGCGCACCACCGGGGCGCGTCCAGAGCCGCAGGGTCACCCAGAAGGCCAGCAGCAGGAAGCTGAGCACCGCGGCGACGTCCCACCGCCACCCCTCCCGCCGGCGCACCCCGTCGTCGTCGCCGACCTCGGCGCCCCCGACGGCGGATCGCTCGGCCCCGGGGTCCGATTCGGGAGTAGTCATGACAATTCGGAGCGTAGTTGGCGTATGGCGCTGACGTGACATGTTTCGGTGGACTGCGTACTATGTGCCGGGTTCGCCGACCCCCGATCACGTGCCCTCCCCGACCGCATTTCGGCCACCACGGTGCCCCGTTTCCTCCGCCACTTGACGCGGATGATTCACTCTGTCGGTCCAGGCGCGGGTCGAGTCATATCGTGAGGAATCGACGCATGGCAGAAATCACTGGGGATCAGCGCGTCCAGTCGGAGGTCCTGGAGGGCCTCGCGACGGCGGTCAACCACCGGAGATGGTTCGTCGAGCTGGCCGTGCCCCACCTCGGTGACAACCCCATCGAGATCGGCAGCGGGCTCGGCGACTACGCGCTGGAGTGGGCGCGGCACGTCCCCCGCTTCACCGCCACCGAGGCCGACCCGGACCGGCTGGTCCAGCTCAAGGAGCGCCTCGCCGACCAGCCCGGCATCGAGGTACGGCAGATGCTGCTGCCGCACCCCGAGCGCGGCGACTACAGCGCGGCCGTCTCGTACAACGTGCTGGAGCACATCGAGGACCACGTGGGCGCGCTGCGCAGCATGCGCGACCTGGTCCGCCCCGGCGGCGCGGTGATCATCATCGTGCCGGCCTTCCAGTTCGCGATGGGCCCGGCCGACATCGCCACCGGGCACGTGCGCCGCTACACGAAAAAGACGCTCGCCGCGGCCATGACCGAGGCCGGGCTGACGGTCGAGACCATGCACTACGCCAACGCGCTCGGCCTGATCGGGTACTTCATGGCCACAAAGGTCTTCCGGCTGATGCCGAAGGAGGGCCCGATGGTGAAGGTCTACGACAGCCTGGTGCTGCCCGCGACCAAGGCCGCCGAGCAGCGGATCCGCCCCCCGTTCGGCCAGTCCGTCTTCGCCGTCGCCCGCGTCCCCGCCTGACCCCGCCCGTGCAGGTGGCCTCCCACTCATCAGGGGGAGGCCACCGCCGGCAGCGTCAGGGCGCGCGGCGCGCCCGGGTCACTCCTTGATCTGGTACGTCGGGCGGATGACCGCCCGGGCGAGGGTGTGGAAGGCCAGGTTGAAGCCGACGTAGGCGGGGCTGGCCGTCGGGCCTACGTCGAGACGCTCGACGTCCAGCGCGTGCACCGCGAAGACGTACCGGTGCGGGCGGTCCCCGGGCGGCGGGGCGGCGCCGCCGTAGCCGGTGTCGCCGTAGTCGTTCCGGACGCTGAACGCGCCGCCGAGGTCGGCCTCCTTCGCCGCGGTGGGCAGCTCGGTCACCGAGGCCGGCAGGTTGACCAGCACCCAGTGCCAGAAGCCGCTACCGGTCGGGGCGTCCGGGTCGAAGCAGGTCACCACGAAGCTCTTCGTCTCGGCCGGGAAGTCCGACCAGGCCAGGTGCGGGGAGACGTTCTCGCCGCCGGCGCTGCCGTGCGCGTACCGCGCGTCCATCGGCTCGCCGTTGTGCACGTCGTCACTGGTCAGGTTGAACGACGACACGGTCGGCAGCAGCTCGTACGGGTCCGGGGCGATCGGTCGTTCCAGGGTCATCGGGGGTCCTTCCGGTGCGCATGATGTCCTGCGCCCTTCTTACCCCGCCGTCGGGCCGGAACGAACCGAAAGCGCCACCGCGTCCGGATCGCACCCCCTGCCACACGACACGCGGCACCCGGAGCTACGGCCCGACCACGACGTTCGCCAGCGGCTCGCCCGCCGCGTACCGCCGGACCTGGTCGACCAGCAGCCGGCGGGCCCGCGGCGCCAACGCGGCGGTCAGGCCGCCGACGTGCGGGCTGATCAGGACGTTCGGCGCGGACCACAGCGGGTGGTCGGCGGGCAGCGGCTCGGGTTCGGTGACGTCCAGGGCAGCGTGCAGCCGGCCCGCGCTGAGCTCGGCGAGCAGCGCCTCGGTGTCCACCACCCGCCCCCGTGACACGTTCACCAGCAGGGCGCCGTCGGCCATCCCGGCGAGGAACTCCTTGTTCACCAGACCCTCGGTCTCCGGGGTCAGCGGCGTGGCGAGGATGACGACATCCGCTCGTGGCAACATCTCCGGAACGTCGGTGATCGGCCGTACGCCGGGGCGGGCGCTGCGTGCCACCCGGCTGATCTCCACCTCGAACCCGGCGAGCCGGCGCTCGATCGCGGCGCCGATCGAGCCGTACCCGACGATCAGCACCCGGGCGTCGGCCAGCCCGGCCGACCAGCCCGAGGCCCAGCGGCCCTCACCCCCCGCCCGGACGAAGTCCGGCAGCCGCCGCCGGGCGGCAAGGGTGAGCGCCACGGCCAGCTCGGCGGTGGCCGCGTCGTGCACGCCCCGGCCGTTGGCCAGCGTCAGGCCGGGCCGCAGGTACGGCAGGACATGGTCGTAGCCGGCGGTCACGGTCTGCACCACTCTCAGCCGGGGCATCCGGGCGATCGGCTCGCAGAAGCGCGGATCGATGATTCCGTACGGAACCGCGTAGAACTCGACGTCGTCCAGATCGTCGGGCAGGGGCTGAGTGCCGTCGTACAACGCGACATCCGGGTCGCCGAGCTCGGCCACTGCGTCGGGGTGAGGGATCAGGTAGCGCACGCCGACAATCATGCTGGATCGGGTCGAGCCGACCGTGCCCGCACGCGCGACGGTTCCCAGGGCGGAGGGTGTGGGATTCGAACCCACGAGGACGTTGCCGCCCTACCGGTTTTCAAGACCAGCGCCATCGGCCACTAGGCGAACCCTCCTGGACCGTCACCCTCGGGTGCCCGGCCGGTGCCTAGTCTGCCACGGACGCCGCACGCCGGAACCGACCTCCCACCCCTATTGCGAGGATGTCCCGGTGTGGGACACACCGACGATCGTGCTGATCACCGGGATCATGACCGGCGGTCACGTCCACAGTGGCCGGGAGCTGGACCGACGGCCGCCCCGCTCGGCGCAGACGGTGGACGAGATCCTGGCCCGGGCGGCCGGCGAGGGGCGGATCGGGTAAGACTGGGCCATGCACGCGATCACGATTCCGGAACCCGGCGGACCCGAGGCGCTCGTCTGGGCGGAGGTGCCCGACCCGGAGCCCGGCCCGGGCGAGGTGGTCGTCGACGTGCGGGCCAGCGCGGTGAACCGGGCCGACCTGCTGCAACGGCAGGGGCACTACCCGCCGCCGCCGGGCGCGCCCGCGTACCCGGGTCTGGAGTGCTCCGGCGTGATCAGCGCCGTCGGCCCCGGCGTGACCGGGTGGGAGGTCGGCCAGGAGGTCTGCGCGCTGCTGGCCGGCGGCGGGTACGCGGAGCGGGTGGCCGTGCCGGCCGGGCAGCTGCTGCCGGTGCCGGCCGGCGTGGAGCTGGTGGATGCGGCGGCGCTGCCGGAGGTGGCCTGCACGGTCTGGTCGAACGTGGTGCGGCTGGCCCGGCTCGGCAGGGGCGAGACGCTGCTGGTGCACGGCGGCGGCAGCGGGATCGGCACCTTCGCCGTCCAGCTCGGGGTGGCGCTCGGCGCGACCGTGGTGGCGACCGCCCGCCCGGCCAAGCACGACCGGCTGCGGGAGCTGGGCGCCGCGCACACCGTCGACTACCGGGAGCAGGACTTCGTCGAGGAGGTCCGCCGGGTCACCGACGGCCGGGGCGCGGACGTCGTCCTCGACATCATGGGCGCCTCCTACCTGAGCCGGAACGTGGCGGCGCTGGCCGACGGCGGCCGGCTGGTGGTGATCGGCATGCAGGGCGGCCGCAAGGCCGAGCTGGACCTGGGCGCGCTGCTGGCCAAGCGGGCCTCGGTGTCCGCCACCGCGCTGCGCTCCCGCCCGCTGGACGACAAGGCGGACATCGTGCGGGGCGTCCGGGAGCAGGTCTGGCCGCTGGTGGAGGCCGGCACTATCCGGCCGATCGTGGACCGGCGGCTGCCGATGGCCGAGGCGGCGCAGGCCCACCGGCTGGTCGAGTCGAACGAGCACGTGGGCAAGGTGCTGCTCACGACGGCGTGACCGGGTCGCCTCCCGGGCGGGGCAGCACCAGCCGGGCGCCCGGCCCCTCACCGGCGAGCGAGTCGCCCGGGTTGTAGAGGGCACAGCGCTGCAACGACAGGCAACCGCAGCCGATGCAGCCGTCCAGGTCGTCGCGGAGCTTGCCGAGCAGCCGGATCTTCTCGTCGAGCCGCTCCCGCCAGACCCGGGACAGCGCGGCCCAGTCGTCGGGGGTGGGGTTGCGGGAGGCGGGCAGCGAGTCCAGCGCCTCGCGGATCTCGTCCAGCGAGATGCCGACCTGCTGGGCGATCCGGATGAACGCCACCCGGCGCAGTTCGGTGCGCGGGTAGCGGCGCTGGTTGCCGCCGGTGCGCTCGGCGCGGATCAGGCCGAGCCGCTCGTAGTAGCGCAGCGCGGACGGGGCAACGCCGCTGCGGGTGGAGAGCTGCCCGATGGTGAGTGATTCGTGCATCAGTCGCCTTGAGTTGAAGTTGACTTCAACTTGCAGGCTAGCCGCATGACCATCACCACCGCCACCGCCCCACCCGTGCCGGGGCCGGTCGCCGCGCCGCTGGAACGGCTGCGCGCCGGCCGCGAGTTCGGCCCCAACGTGTACTCCACGATCGACGTGCTCTGGGTGCTCTACGACCGGGTCCTGCGGATCACCCCGCAGACCGTGGCCGACCCGGAGCGCGACCGCTTCCTGCTCTCCAAGGGACACGCCGTCGCCGGCTACTACGCGGTGCTCGCCGCGAAGGGCTTCGTACCGGCCGACTGGCTCGACGACCAGGGCGGCCCGGACAGCCGCCTCGGAGACCACCCGGACCGGCTGCTGGTCCCCGGCGTGGAGATCGGCTCCGGCTCCCTCGGCCACGGGCTCGGGCTGGGCGTGGGCACCGCGCTCGGACTGCGCGCCCAGGGCCGGACCGACCCCCGGGTGTACGTCCTGCTCGGCGACGCCGAACTGGACGAGGGCTCCAACCACGAGGCGATCGCGTACGCCGGGGCGACCGGGCTGGCCGGCCTGACCGCGATCGTGGTGGACAACCGCTCCGCCAGCCACGGCTGGCCGGGCGGGGTGGCCGGCCGGTTCACCGTCAACGGATGGAGCGCCGCCACCGTCGACGGGCGCGACCACGACGCCCTGCACGCCGCCCTCACCGGGCACGAGGAGCACCGGCCGCACGTCGTCGTCGCGGTCGTAGAGAACGGGGAGTGAGCATGCGGGAGACCTTCATCGCCGGCGCCACCGAGTTGCTGGCGGATCCGCGTACGACGATCGTGCTGGCGGACATCTCGGCCGACGCGTTCGCCCCGGCCGCGCGCCGGTACCCCGGCCGCGTGGTAAACGTCGGCATCCGGGAGCAGCTGATGATGGGCGTGGCGGGTGGGCTCGCGCTGACCGGGCAGCGCCCGATCGTGCACAGCTACGCCCCGTTCCTCGTCGAGCGGGCGTACGAGCAGATCAAGCTGGACCTCGACCATCAGGGCGTGGGCGCGGTGCTGGTCAGCGTCGGGGCGTCGTACGACCGGGCGGCGGCCGGCCGGACACACCTCAGCCCGGCGGACGTCAGCCTGCTCGACACGCTGCACGGCTGGACCGTGCATGTGCCCGGGCACCCCGAGGAGGTGCCGGAGCTGCTGCGCAGCGTGGTGTGCGGGCAGGACTCGGCATACCTGCGACTCTCCACGCAGCGCAACAGCCGCCCGTACGCCGGGGACGGTGCGCTGCGGGTGGTGCGGGACGCCGGGCCGGGCGCGGCACTGCTGGTGGCCGTCGGGCCGGTGCTGGACGCGGCCCTCGCGGCGGTGGCCGACCTGCCGGTCACGGTGGCCTACACCCACCGGCCGCGGCCGTTCGACACCGCCGGTCTGCGGGCGCTGGCCGGCACGGAGGTGATCCTGGTCGAGCCCTACCTGGCCGGCACCTCGGCCCGGGTGGTGTCGGAGGCGCTGGCCGACCGCCCGCACCGGCTGCTCAGCCTCGGCGTGGGCCGGTCGGAGCTGCGGCGCTACGGCACGGCGGAGGACCACACCCGCTGGCACGGGCTGGACGCCGACGGGCTGCGCCGCTCGGTGGACGGCTTCCTGCGGGTGCCGTCAGCGCTTCGCTGAGCCGGCGGGACGGCGGCGGGTGCGCTCCCGGCCGAGGATCCAGAGCGCCTCGACGCCGTCCTTCCAGGTGATCTTCTTGCCCTCCTCGCGACCGCGCGCCCGGTAGCTGATCGGCACCTCGTACGGGCGGATGCGCTGGCGCAGCAGCTTGCCGGTCACCTCCGCCTCCATGCCGAAGCCGCGGGAGCGGATCTCCAGGGAGCGGTACAGCTCGACCGGCATCAGCTTGAAGCAGGTCTCCAGGTCGCCGATGTAGGAGTTGAAGAGCACGTTGGCGGCCATGGTGACGCCCTTGTTGCCCATCACGTACCAGAAGCTGTAGGCGCTGTGGCTGCCGAAGGTGCGATTGCCGTAGACCACCGTGGCGCGTCCGTCGAGGACCGGGTCGAGCAGGCGAGGGATGTCCTGCGGGTCGTACTCCAGGTCCGCGTCGAGGATGACCATGTACTCACCCTCGGCGTTGTCCACCGCCGTCTTGATGGCCGCGCCCTTGCCGGCGTTGCGCTGGTGGGTGATGACCCGCAGCCGGGCGTCGTCGGCCCGGCCCAGGATTTCACCGGTGCCGTCCCGGCTGCCGTCGTCGACCACGACCAGCTCGATCTCGCACGGGTAATCGACCGCCAATGCCTGCTTGAGGGCATCCGCGATGCGTTCTTCCTCGTTGTAGACCGGCATGAGGATCGAGAGCTTCACGGGGATCTCCACGGTGGCGACAGTAAGTCGGCCCTAGCCTAGCCTGGCAGCTCAGCGCCAGTCAGGCCGCCACCACCGGGAGCGGGCACCCACCCACGCCGAACATGGTGTTAACTTCCGCCCATGTCGGCAGCCGGCTGGATGGTCGTAGTGGCGCCCGTCGCCGCATTCGTCGTGCTCACGTCGGTGCTGTGGCCCCGCCGCCCGGCGGTCGCACCGCTGCGGCTGGCCGTGGTCCGCGCCGCGCTGCTGACCGGCGTCTTCGCCGTACTCACCGTGGAACTGCTGGGCGCGTTGCGTGCGCTCACCCTGCCGGCCGTCGCCGGAGCCTGGCTGCTCTTCCTCGCCGCCGCCGTGGTCGCCGCCCGCCGGCGGCAGCACCGCGCGGCGATGGCGTCCACCGTGGCGGTGCCCGCCGCCCGGACCGGCACGCTGGTCGGGGCGGCGACCGGTCCGGGTGCCGCCACGCCGGTCTCCCCGGCCGGTCCGTCCGGCGACGCGGAGCCCGGGCCGGCGTCCGCGCCGGGCGGCCTCGCGTCGGCCCTGGCCGGCTGGCGGGCCCGGCTGACCGACTTCCGGCGTACGGCGAGCCGGGGCGAGCGGCTGCTGGCCGGCACGATCGGCGGGGTGCTGCTGGTGGAGCTGCTCGTCGCGCTGCTCGCCGAGCCCAACAACTTCGACTCGCAGACCTACCACCTGCCCAAGGTGGAGCACTGGGTCGCCCAGGGCAGCCTCGACTTCTGGCCCACCGCGATCCACCGGCAGGTGACGATCCCGCCCGGCGCGGAGTACCTGCTCCTGCACCTGCGCCTGCTCACCGGCGGCGACGCGCTGCACAACCTGGTGCAGTGGGCCGCCGCGCTGGGCTGCCTGGTGGCGGCCACCCGGGTCGTCGCGCAGCTCGGCGGGGGGCGGCGGGCCCAACTGCTCACCGCGTTCCTGCTCGCCACCACGCCGATGGTGGTCCTCCAGGCGACCAGCACCCAGACCGACCTGGTGGCCGCCGCCTGGGCCGGCTGCGCCGGGACGCTGGCGCTGGACGGGCTGCGCCGGCGCGCCGACCTCGGCAGCCTGCTGGCACTCGGCGCCGCCACCGGCCTGACCGCGCTGACCAAGACCAGCGGACTGCTCGCGGTGGGGCCGCTGCTGGTGCTCTGGGGGATCGCCCAGCTCCGCCTGGCCTTCCGCCCGGCGTCGACGGAGCTGGACCCGGGCTCGTCCTCGGCCGGTGCGGGGTCCGCTGGGGAGCGTCGTGGCGCTGCCGGTGTGGCGCGGACGGTCGCCGGGTCGCTGCTGGTGCTGCTGGTCGCGGCGGCGGTGGTCGGCCCGTTCCTGGCCCGGGTCACCGTCGAGTTCGGTCACCCGCTCGGCCCGCCACGGCTGCGCGAGTCCATCCCGATGGAACGGCACGACCCGCCGTCGATCCTGGTCAACGCGCTGCGGATCGGCCACACCGCCTTCGACACCCCGCTCGGGCCGCTGCGCGCCGGCACCGCCGCGGCGATCAGCGACGGGTCCCGGGCGATCGGCGTCGACCCGCAGGACCGGGCGATCACCTTCGGCCGGGAGGTGTTCCCGGTGCCGGCCTGGTACCCGGACGAGGACCGGGTGGCGTTCCCGCTGGCCGGCTCGCTGGCGTTGCTGGGTGCGGTGTTCGCGCTGGCCCGCCCGGCCCGGATCAGCGCGACCGCGCCGGTGGCGCTGCGGGCGTACGCGCTGGCGGTGGTGGTGGCCGTCGGGCTGCACACCGCGACGATCAAGTGGCAGCCGTGGGGCAACCGGTTGCTGCTCTACGCGCTGGTGGCCGCCGTGCCGCTGGCCGGGCTCTGGCTGGACGCGCTGTTCCGGCGGCGGCTCGTGCCCGGACGCCGGTCGGTGGCGATCGGACTGGTGCTGAGCATGCTGGCCGCCTCCGCGCTGGCCGGGGTGCTGGCCCTGTCGTACGGCTTCCCGCGCCGGCTGGTCGGTGCCGGTTCGGTCTTCACCACCGCCGAGTGGGACACCCGGTTCCTGCGTCGGCCGCAGTGGGCGGAGGAGTTCCGCTGGGCCGCCGCGGCGGTACGGGCCGGCGACGCCCGCCGGATCGGCCTGGTGCAGCAGAACGACAACTGGGAGTACCCGTGGTGGCTGCTGCTGCGTGACGAGCAGGGCCGTTCGCCGGAGCTGGTGGCGTTGCAGTCGGTGCTGCCGGAACGGCCGCCCGCGGACCCGGCCACGATGGACGCGATCGTCTGCACCGGTAGCCGTACGGCGTGCAGGAAGCTGGTGCCGGCCGGCTGGACGCTGGAGTTCCGCGACTACGTCGGCTACGCCCTGCCGCCCGGCCGCTGACCGGCCCGCCCCACCCGGCACCGCACTCACCGCCGCCCTCGCCCGACCCCGCCCGACCCCGCGGCCGCCGCCGAGCCACCTCGCCGCCGCCGCGCTTTGCGGCGTGTCGGGGAATCCCGGCGCCCGGACACCCCGACACGCCGCAAGTCGGGGTCGGCGTCCGGGCCGCGCAGATGGCGGAAACCTTTCCGAGACATATTCACATCCATCCATCAAGCGCGTTACCGTCCGGTAACTCGATCGACATCCCACGATCGAGCCGAAAGGAGTGCGTCGATGCTTGGCACCCCCACCAGGCGCGCACCGGGGATCCGACGGGCACTGACCGTCGTCTCCGCCGCCGCGCTCGTCCTGCCCCTGCTCCTCGGGCCGGCCACCCCCGCAGCCGCCGCCGACCGCCCGACCGTCCAGCCGCTCCCGACGAACCTCGAGGCGATCCGCGCCGCCGAGGCCACCGCGCTCTACGGCGCACCGGCGATCCGCCCGCTGGAGCAGCGCCGCACCGCCCTGATCACCATGGGCGACAGCGAGATCTCCGGTGAGGGTGTGGGCAACTACGTGCCCGGCACCCACCAGAAGGGCAACTGGTGCGACCGCTCGTACGACCAGGCGGTGTTCCGCACCGGCATCGCCGCCGACGAGAAGTACAACATCGCCTGCTCCGGTGCCACGCCGTGGAACCTGATCCGGGGCGGGCCCACCCAGCACAACGAGCTCAACCAGGGCGACCACCTGGCCATCAAGGCGCGCAACACGCACATCAGGTTGATCTGGGTGGTGGTCGGCGCGAACGGCGACGGCACCATCCAGTTCGGTCCGGTGGCCACCGACTGCACCATCCGCCGGGTCTTCTTCCAGGGCCCCTGCTACCCGACCTACACCGACCAGTGGACCATCCGTACCGACGGCAGCCGGCGGGCCGTCGAGGACGCGCTCACCGACATCCGGCGGACCATGACCGACGCCGGCTACCTGGGGTCGGACTACGAGCTGGTGCTGATGTCGTACCCGAGCCCGGGCAGCCCGGACGTGGAGGACAACCCGAACTTCCCCGGCTGGTACGCCGGCGGCTGCCTGCTCTACCTGGCCGACGCCGCGTTTGCGCGGAACAAGGCGGTGCCGCTGTTCGAGTCGGCGCTGCGGGCGGCGGCCACCAACACCGGCACCCGCTACCTCGACGCCAGCCGGCTCTTCCACGGCCACGAGGTCTGCACCGACAACACCTCGGTCCGCGGCCTCTACATCGAGGTCGGGATCTGGGACGAGAACGCGGCGCGGCAGTCGTTCCACCCGAACATCCGCGGGCACGGCATGTTTGCCCAGTGCATCACCCACTTCTGGAACGCGGGCCTGCAGCGGGCCACCTGCTTCGACCCGGCCAGCACCGGGGCCGGCGTGCTCCAGCCGGGGCTGCTGGAGTTCAAGCAGCTGCGCAACGCCGCCACCGGGAAATGCGTGGACGGCCGCGGCTACGACTCGCGCAACGGCACCGTCCAGCAGTCGTACGCCTGCCACGGCGGTCGTAACCAGGGCTTCTGGTACGACCCGGCCCGCCAGTCGCTGCACTCGGAGCTGTCCCACGACCGCTGCCTGGACGTGGCGGGCGGCTCGCTGACCGACGGCACCGCAATCAACATCCATGACTGCCACGGCGGCGCCAACCAGAAGTTCGTCTTCGCCGGCAACCAGCTCAAGCCGGCCGGCGCGACCAACCTCTGCGTGGCGTTCGACAACCCGTGGCTGGGCACGCCGCGACTGCGGCTGGCCGGTTGCTCCACCAGCAGCCGCCAGCAGTGGTCCTTCGAGTCCCGGTCGTTCGCCAACCCGGTCGGGTACGGGCACGACGACTTCATCGGGTCCCGGGTCTACTGAACGTGCGGAGCCGGCGCGGTCCCCCGCGCCGGCTCCGTCCGGGTCACTACTGCTTGGCCGGGACCACGATCAGCCGCGCGACCGTGTTCTCGCCGTCCTTGGCACCCGCCACGCCGATCTTCGTACCGACCTCGACGTCGCTCGACTGGATCGTCGTGCGCCGCTCGACCACCCGGAGCTTGTCGCCGAACGTCCAGGTCAGGGTGAAGCCGTCGGTGGACTTCACGGTCATCGAGTCGCCGTCGACCGCGGTGACCTCGCCGCGCTGCACCACGACGGTCTTCGTACCGCCGTCCTTGGTCTGCACGACGGCCTCACCGTGCAGGGTGTTCTTCCGCAGCAGCACCCGGGCCTGGCGCCGCTTGCGCCACTCCTCGGCCCGCTCACCGCGCTTGCCCTTCGGGCCGGCCTCCGGCTCGGCCGACCCGGAGGCCGACGGCGTGGGAGCGGACACCAGTTCCAGCTCGGCGGGGTCGAACCCCAGGGCGGCGAGCGCCTGGCCCTCCACGCCCATCGCCGCGGCGACGTCGACCGCGGCCTGCTGCGCCGCGCCCTCGGCGACCGGGGCCGGCCCGCAGCCGGTGAGGCCGAGTGCGACCGCTGCGAGCAGCGACGTGGTGACGACGGCGAATCCCTGACGTGCCATGACACTCCCTCTCGTCGGTGGTGCTGCCAGCGTCGCGCGGCTCGATGGGCGGCGGGTCAGGCCGATGTTCGGGTCAGGTAAGGATGGGCGGGCAGCCGGACGGTGAACGCCGCCCCGCCCTCGGCGGCGTGCCCGGCGACGATCTCCCCGCCGAGCCGGCGCACCAGGCCGGCGGCGAGCGCCAGCCCGAGCCCGCTGCCCACCTTGCGCACCCCCCGGTAGCGCTGGTGCAGCGCCCCGCGCTCGAAGGCCACCGCCAGGTCGTCGTCGGTGAAGCCGGGTCCGCCGTCCCGGACCTCCAGCACCCCACCGGCGGCCGGGTCCGCGCCGGCCGGCCGGACCGCGAGCACCACCGGCGCCCCCGGGGGTACGACCCGCAGCGCGTTCTCCAGCAGCCCGTCCACTACCTGCCGGATCCGCCCCGGATCGGTGTACGCCGGGACCGGGGTCGACGGCGTCTCCAGCCGGAACGGCACCCCGACCGCCGCGCACCGGTCCGACCAGGTGCGTTCGGCGTCGGCGGCCAGCCGGGTGAGGTCGACCGGGACCGGTTCCAGCGGGAAGTCCGCCGCCTCCAGCCGGGCCAGCGCCAGCAGGTCGCTGACCAGCCGGTCCAGGTGCTCCGCCTCGGCGAGCATGGTCCGCCCGGTGCCGGGCGCCTCGTCCGCGTCGATCACCCCGTCGGCCAGCGCCTCGGCCCAGCCCCGGATCGCGGTCAGCGGGGTGCGCAGCTCGTGCGAGACGGAGAGCAGGAACTCCCGTTGCCGCCCCTCGCTGGTGGCGAGCGCGGCGGCCAGGCCGTTCAGCGCGTACGCCAGGTCGGCGACCTCGTCCGGCGGCTCCACCGGTACGCGTACCGCCCGGTCACCGGCGCGCAGCCGGGCGGCGGCGTCGGCGGCGTGCCGGATCGGCCGGGCCAGCCGACGGGCGAGGAGCAGCCCGGCGGCGACCCCGGCGGCCAGCCCGGCGAGCAGCGGCAGCCAGAGACTGCGCAGCACCTCCCGCCAGGGGCCGCTGCTGGTGGCCCGGGTCAGCACCACACCGTCCCCGTCGGGCAGGGCCCGCCCCTCGACCAGGGCGCGCCGGCCGTCCACCAGCCGGCGGCCGGAGACGTCCTTGCCGGCGGAGATCCGGTTCAACACCTGCCTGGGCAGCCCGGCGCGGTCGGCCGTGCCGGCGCGCACGACGTACACCTCGATCTCCTGCTGGCGGAGCTGGCGGATCAGCCGGTCGCCGGCGGCGTCGCGCTGCCGTACCGGGCGGACCCGCAGCACGTCCGCGGCGAGGCGGGCCTGGGCGGCGAGCGCCGCCTGGTCGCGGCGCTCCGCCCCGCGTACCGCCAGGGGGACCGCGACCAGAGCGGTGACCAGCACGGAGACCAGCGCCACCGCGCAGGTGACCAGGACCGCGCGGGCGGTGAGGGTGTCGGTGAAGCGGCGACGCGGGGGCGCGGGTGCGGGCCGGGGCCCGAGCACGGGCAGCGCGACGGTGGGCTCGTGCGGCCGGCCGGGGTCAGCCATCGGCCGCGTACCCGACGCCGCGGTGGGTACGGATCACGCTGGCCGCGCCGAGCTTGGCCCGGACCTGCGCCACGTGCACGTCGACGGTCCGGGTGCCGGCGTGCGCCGCGTACCCCCAGACCCCGGCCAGCAGTTCCTCCCGGGTGAAGACCCGACCCGGGCGGGCCATCAGGTGGGCGAGCAGGTCGAATTCGGTGGAGGTGAGCTGGACCGGGGCACCCTGCGCGGTGACCGTGCGGCGGGCCGGGTCGAGGGTGACCGCGCCGACCGTCCGGGCGCGCTCGGCCCCCTCCGGCGCGCCGGCCGAGCGGCGCAGCACCGCGCGGACCCGGGCGACGAGTTCCCGGGGGCTGAACGGCTTGGTGACGTAGTCGTCCGCGCCGAGTTCCAGCCCGACGATCCGGTCGACCTCGTCGTCGCGGGCGGTGAGGAAGATGACCGGCGTCCAGTCGCCCGCCTCCCGCAGCCGGCGGCAGATCTCGGTACCGGCCAGGCCCGGCAGGGCGATGTCCAGCACGCAGGCCACCGGACGCAGCCGGCGGGCGGCGGCCAGGCCGGCCGTGCCGTCCCGTTCCAGGTGTACGCCGAAGCCGTCCCGGCTCAGGTAGAGCCGGACCAGGTCGGCGATGGCCGGCTCGTCCTCCACCACGAGGACCAGCCCGCGTTGCGGGGCGTCGGCGGTCACCGGCCCATGATGACCGACGGGCGGTCACCGGCGAGGTGTGGCCGTGTTCGGGTCAGGTAAGGATGCTCTTCAGCGGGCCGGTACAGGGCGCAGCGTCGGGCCGCCGGCGGTGGCGGGCACCTCGCCGATGGTGGCCACGACCCGCTCCTTCGGCGTGCGCAGCCGGGTGCGGAACGCGTGGTTGAGCAGCGTGTCGAGCTGCCACACCTGCTTCGGGTGCTGGGTGTGGATGACGAACCGCTCGCGGACCCCGTCGATCGCGGTGGCGGCCAGCTCGACGGACTGGGCGCGCGGGTCGGGGCTCCAGGTGACGTTGCTCAGCTCGCGCAGCTCGGTGTTGAGGTGCAGGCGGAGCCGGTGCAGCACCCGGGTCTGCTGGGTGACCACCAGCCGGCGGTGGGTCAGCAGGAGGAGGTATTCGCCGGCCACCGGCCGGTCGGGTCGGCCGCACCGGGCGACCAGGATGGTGGCGTCGCCGGAGCCGACGCACTGCCGGAAGATCGGCATGTGCCGGCTCACGGTCTGGACCGCCAGGCCGGTCTCGGCGGCGGCCGGGAGGAACGTTCGGGAGAAGACGTCCATGACCTGCCCAACGAGCCTTGACCTGGGGTGACGTGGGTCACTACCGACTTTTGGAAGTTCCACGTCGCCCGTCGCACCGCCTGTCCGTCGTTAGACGGACGGACGCGAGAAAGGCTCGGGTCAGCGGGTCGAGACGGTCCTGCTGGTCGACCGGAACGGACCGAACCCGGCCGCGCGTGACGTGGGCCGAGTCGGCGTCACGGTGGCCGACCGGTACCGGGTCATCTGCACCTCGAGATCGAGGTCGAGGTAGTTGCTGTCGATGTTGATCCGGACGCCGCCCCAGGTCTCGTGGTGGTCGCCCTGGTACTGCTTCATCCGCCGCTTCGGCGCCCAGTGGGTCGCCGGGACGGCCGGGTCCGACGTCGTCTGCACGCCGTCCCAGTTGGCGAAGTCCAGGACGTCCGGCCGGACGTGGCCCGGCTGGGTGTAGGCGGCGACGTGGTCCGGGAGACCGGCGGAGCGGGTGTTGGTGTACAGGCCGGACAGATAGCCGTGGTCGTGCAGGCGGGCGGTCCACGCGCTGCTGAACTTCAGCACCGCGGTCGAGCAGGCCGCGTTGCCCGAGGGGTAGCGCTCCATGTCCAGGATGATCGTGCTCCGCTGCGGGAGGCCCAGGCCCCGGGCCTTGGTCACCGCGTCGTCGGCCGCCGCCCGCCCCTGCGCCGCCGCCTGCGCCGGGTCGATCCGCCGCTCGTACGTCGAGCAGGGCGCCTGGAGGCCGACGTAGAGCGGGAAGAACCGCCAGCCCTTGGACTGCTGGCTCGCCACCCACTCCTTGGTGAGATTGGCCTGCGCACAGCCCCGATTGACCCCGCCGATGTAGATCCCGATCGCCCGGTACGGCGACTGCAACCAGGCCGTCATCGTCGCGCCGGATGGCGCGGCGCAGGTGTCGAAGCCCAGCCCGGTGAAGGTGCCCGGATGCGGCCCGGTGTAGCCGGCGGCCCGAGCCGGGCGGCCGGTGGCGCCCACCCCGACGGTGGCGAGGAGCATCCCGGCCACGGCGGCGGTCAGCAGCCGGCGGACGGCCCGCCGCAGACCCGACGGAGCGGAGCTGATCGTCACGGGTTCCCCGTTCTGCGTGTGTGAGGTCGTCGGAGCGGGCATCGACGGGCGACACCGACCGGGGAATCCTGCCCGGCCGGCACCGCGGCTGTCCACCCCGCCTCCGTCCACTGCGTCGTCGGTGGACGGGCGCCGGGACGGGCCGGCGTCAGCGGGTGGAGCGCACCGACCCGGGCCGCACCGTCCGGGTGGTGGGCCGGGTCGGCGTCACCACCCTGGACTTGTACCGCGTCGGTGCCAGCTCCAGGTCGAGGTAGTTGCTGTCGATGTTGATCGTGACGCCGCCCCACGTCTCGTCGTGGTCGCCCTGGTACTGCTTCATCCGCCGCTTCACCCAGTACCTCGCCGGGATGGTGGGGTCGGACACCGTCTTCACGCCGTCCCAGTTGGCGAAGTCCACCATGTCGGGAGAGACGTGTCCCGGCCTCCCGTGGGCGGCCACGTGGTCCTGGAGACCGCCCCCGGCGGTGCTGGTGTAGAGACCGGAGAGGTAGCCGTGGTCGTGCAGGCGGGCGCTCCACGCGCTGCTGAACGAGAGCACCGCGGCCGAGCAGGCGGCGTCGCCCGCGTGGTAGTACTCGATGTCCAGGATGATGGTGCTCTGCAGGACGATGCCGAGGTTGTGGGCGTTCGTCGCCGCGTCGTCGGCCGCCGCCCGGCCCTGGGCCGCCGCCTGCGCCGGGTCGATCCGCCGCAGGTACGTCGTGCAGGGCGCCTGGAGGCCGACGTAGAGCGGGAAGAGCCGCCAGCCCTTCGCCTGCTGGCTCGCCACCCACTCCCGGGTCAGGTTGGGCTGGGGGCAGCCCCGGTTGACCCCGCCGATGTAGACGCCGACGGCCCGGTACGGCGACTGGAGCCAGGCGGTCATCTGGGCGTCCGTCGGCGCGGTGCAGGCGTCGAAGCCCAGCCCGGTGAAGGTGCCCGGGTGCGGTCCGTTGTAGCCCGCGGCCTGCGCCGGCTCGCTCGGTGCGGCGACCGCCGCGGTGGCGAGAAGCATCCCGGCCACGGTGGCGGTCAGCAGCCGGCGGGCGGCCCGCCGCAGACCCGACGGAGCGGAGGCGATCGTCACGGATTCCCCGTTCTGGTGAAGGTCGTCGGCCGGCGGAGCGGGCGTAGGCACGCGCTCGACACCGACCGGGGGAATCCTGCCGGGCCGCCGCGCGGCTGTCCACCCCGTCGGCATCCGTTTCGGACCGTCGCCGGACACGAAGGCGGCGCCGACGGTCAGACAGGCAGGGGCGCGAACAGCTCCCCGAGCCAGCCGGGCACCGCCTCGGCGTACTCGGCGCGGGCCGGGTCGGGGGTCACCAGGGCGCGCTGCCAGGAGAGCGCCCGGCTGACCGTGGTAACCCGCATCGCCAGCGCGGCGGCCTCGCGCAGCGCGGCCCGGTCGTACCGGTCGGTCCACGCCTCCAGATACGCGTCCCGCAGCCGGAGCAGCGCCGGGTCGTCGGCGGCCAGTTCACCGGCGTACGCCACCGAGCGGAGCGTCACCAGCAGCGTGCCGAAGGGGTGGGCGACGGAGGCGTCGCCCCAGTCGAAGAAGCGGTACCCGTCCGCGGCCACGAAGACGTTGCCGTCGTGCAGGTCGTCGTGCTGGATGCTCGGCGGCACCCCGACGTCGGCCAGCCGCCGGCAGAGCGCCTCGAACTCCCCCCGGTACGCCCGCAGCCGGTCGTGCAGCTCCGGGTCCAGCCCGCCCTCCGCGCCGAGCAGCAGCGCCTCCTCGTCGTCCAGCAGCACCGCGAACCGCTGCGGCAGCTCCTGCGGGCGGTGGTCGGGCACCCCGAGGGAGAGGAGCCGCTGCGCGTGCGGCGCGACGGCGAGCTGGAGCGCGGCGTACCCGGGCAGCAGCCGCTCCCAGCGGGTCAGGTCCGGCTCGGCGGCGAGGGTGTCCCGCAGGCTCGGGCCACCTTCGGGCAGCAGCGACCAGCCGCGCCCGGCGTCCACGGCGATCGGGTCGAGCACCCGGCCCGGGGTGAGCCGGGCCAGCTCGGCCAGGAGCGCCGCCTCGTGCCGGGTGCCAGGGTTGTTGGCCTTGAACCAGACGTCCCCGGTGTCGGTGGGCACCCGCCACACCAGGGACCAGGGCCGGACCCGGGGTTGCACCGGGCCGGTCACCCGGCGGCCCTGCCGGCCGAGCTGGTCGGCCACCCAGTCCAGGGCGGACGCCTGCCAGTGCGGGTCGGCCCAGTCGGCCCGGGGCGTCGAGGTCTCCGTCACGCCGGGGAATCTAGGGCGTCGCCGGTCACGCCGTCACGCGTACTCCGGCCGCGCCCCTTGCGTCGGGTAGCCGAGCCGGACGCGACTTGCGGCGTGTCGGGGTGTCAGCGCGGCCGGACAGCCCGACACGCCGCAAACCGCGGCGCCCACCCGTCGGCCACCCGGCGCCCACGGGGCGCCGGGGCGTGGCCGGGGGGCGTCAGAGCAACTCGACGATGGTGGCGTTGGCCATGCCGCCGCCTTCGCACATGGTCTGCAGGCCGTACCGGATGCCGTTGTCCCGCATGTGCTGGAGCATCGTCGTCATGATCCGGGCGCCGCTGGCGCCGAGCGGGTGGCCGAGGGCGATCGCGCCGCCGCGCGGGTTGAGCCGCTCCGGGTCCGCCTCGGTCTCGGCCAGCCAGGCCAGCGGGACCGGGGCGAACGCCTCGTTCACCTCGTACACCCCGATCTCCTCGATGCCCAGCCCCGCGCGGCGCAGCGCCTTCGCGGTGGCCGGGATCGGCGCGGTGAGCATGGTGACCGGGTCGTCGGCGGCGACCACGGCGGTGTGGATGCGGGCCAGCGGCCGCAGGCCGTGCCGGCTGGCCCACTCGCTGGTGGTGACGGCGAGCGCGGCCGCGCCGTCGGAGATCTGCGACGCGGACCCGGCGGTGACCACACCGTCGGCGCGGAACGGGGTCTTCAGCTCGCCGAGCTTCTCCAGCGAGGTGTCGCGGCGGATGCCCTCGTCGGCGGCGAACTTGCCGCCGTCGGCGAGCGCCACCGGGGCCAGCTCGGGGTCGAACGCGCCGGCGTCCTGCGCGGCGGCCGCCTTCTCGTGGCTGGCCAGGGCGAACTCGTCGAGCTGGGTACGGGAAAAGCGCCAGCGCGCGGCGATCAGCTCGGCGCCCACGCCCTGGTTGAACGGCAGCGGCTCGTCGTCGGCGAAGCCCTCCACCCCCCGGTAACGGTCGCGGAGCTGGTCGCTGAACGGCATCCCGCCGCCCACGCTGGAGCCCATCGGCACCCGGGTCATCGACTCGACGCCACCGGCGACCACCAGGTCGGCCTGGCCGGAGGCGACCGCGGCGGCGGCGAAGTGCAGCGCCTGCTGGCTCGACCCGCACTGCCGGTCCAGGGTGGTGCCGGGCACCGACTCGGGCCAACCGGCGGCGAGCACGCCGTTGCGGGCGATGTTCCAGGACTGCTCGCCGACCTGGGACACGCAGCCCCAGACCACGTCGTCGACCTGGCCGGGCTCGATGCCGGTGCGCTCGGCGAGGGCGCGCAGCACGTGCGCCGAGAGGTCGACCGGGTGCACGGTGGCCAGGCTGCCCTTACGCCGCCCGACCGGGGTCCGTACCGCGCCAACGATGACTGCGTCACTCATGTCTACTCCCCGGTAACCTGGCTGCGGTCGATACTACGTCCTCCGGAGACCGCTGTCGTCCGCCCCCGGGAACGGACCGCGTCCGGCTGGCATGCTGGACCCGTGCAGTCTCCATCGTCCCCATCCCACCAGTGGCGGGTGCCACCTGCCCTGCCGGTGGTGAAGCTGGTCGGCGCGGTCGCGCTGGTGGCGCTCGGCCTGCTGCTCTCCGACGGCGACCCGGTCCAGGTGGCGCTGACCGTGGCGGTCGCCGCCGGTCTGCTCGGCTGGGCGCTGCGCGACCTGCTCGCCCCGGTCCGCCTCGCCGCCGACCCGGCGGGGGTCACCGTCGTCCAGGGGTACGCCGGCCGCCGCCACCTGCCGTGGCAGGTGGTCGAGGCGATCACGGTGGACCGGCGGACCCGGCTCGGGCTCTCCACCGAGACCCTGGAGATCGACGCGGGGGAGTCGCTGCACCTCTTCGGCCGGTACGACCTGGGCGCCCCGCCGGACGAGGTGGCCGAGACGCTGCGGGCGGTGCGGGCCGCCCACTGAGCAGCGGCTCAGCCGGTCAGCGCGACGGTGCGGACCAGCACCAGGCCGAGCAGCGCCACCAGGATCACGGCGGTGCCGGCGGCTTGGAAGAACGACCGGCGCATCCGCGGCGCGTACGCCAGCACCCAGCCCATCGCCGCGCCGGTGACCAGGCCGCCGAGGTGCCCCGGGATGGAGATGTTCGGCACGGTGAAGGTGAAGATCAGGTTGATCACCAGGATCGGCACGATCGCCGAGGTGTCCCGGCCGAGCCGCCGCATGATCACGAAGACGGCGGCGAAGAGCCCGAAGATCGCCGTCGAGGCGCCGGCCGACGCCGCGTGCGGGGCGCTGAACAGGTAGGCCGCGACGTTGCCGCCGAGCCCGGCGACCAGATAGAGGGTGAGAAAGCGCAGCGGCCCGAGCAGCGCCTCCAGGTCACGCCCGAGCACCCAGAGCGCCCACATGTTCAGCAGCAGGTGCACCAGGCCGTAGTGCAGGAACATCGCCGTGACCAGGCGGTACCACTCGCCGGCCGCGACGCCGTGCGCCGGGCCGAAGTCGACGTAGGGGGCGTAGCTCAGCACCGCGCCCCACTGGGTCAGCGGGGTGCCGCCACCGAGCAGCCCGCCGAGGCCGGAGCCGCCGACCATCGCGTCGCCGCCCCGGTCGCTGAGGATCGACAGCACCATGGCCAGCACGTTCAGCGCGATCAGGGTGCGGGTGACGAGGCCGCGCCGGCCGGCGGCACCGCCACCGAAGGCGGTACGCGCCGGCCGTACGCTGCGGCGTCCTTCGTTCACGCACTCCGGGCACTGGTGGCCGACGGAGGCCTCCCGCATGCACTCCGGACAGATCGGCCGGTCGCAGCGGGTGCAGCGGACGTACGTCTCCCGGCCGGGGTGGCGGTAGCAGACCGGAGTGGTCGGCACCGGCCCACCGGGGGCGTCGCCGGCCGGCCCGGGGCGTTCAGTCATGCGTGCAAAGGTACCTCGCCCGGGCGATCAGGCCGGGGTGCGCTCGATCTCGACCCGCTCGATCACGACGTCCTGCAGCGGCCGGTCGCTGGGGCCGGTCGGGGTGTTCGCGATCGCGTCCACGACCTTCGCCGACTGCTCGTCGGCGACCTGGCCGAAGATGGTGTGCCGGTTGTTCAGGTGCGGGGTCGGCGACACCGTGATGAAGAACTGCGAGCCGTTGGTGCCCGGCCCGGCGTTCGCCATCGCCAGCAGGTACGGCCGGTCGAAGCGCAGCTCCGGGTGGAACTCGTCACCGAACTTGTAACCCGGGCCGCCCCGGCCGGTGCCGGTCGGGTCGCCCATCTGGATCATGAAGCCGCTGATCACCCGGTGCGAGATGGTGCCGTCGTAGTACGGCCCGCTGCCCGGCTGACCCGTCCGCGGGTCGGTGTACTCCTTGTTGCCCTCCGCCAGGTCGACGAAGTTGCGGACCGTCTTCGGAGCGTGGTTTCCGAAGAGCTCCAGCCGAATCGGGCCAGCGTTGGTGTGCAAGGTGGCGTAGACAGCCTCGGCCACGGGTACTCCTCACTCGTTGGTCAGTTCCATGCGGATCCTCCCATGTGCCCGATCTGGCAGTGCGGAGGCATCCGAAGGTGGAGGATGACGAAGGAACAACTCCCAGGAGGTGGGACCGTGTTTGGAATCGGGCGGCGCAAGACCCAGGGGCAGCTCGCGAAGGCCGAGCTCAACCAGGGCATCGGTCACCTGAGGCAGGCCGCCACGTACGCGGCGAAGGGTGCCGGTGCCACGGTGGGGCCGCGGGTCCAGGCGGCCCGTGGCGTCGTCGCGCCGACCGCCGTCATCGTGCGGGACCGGGCGTCCAGCGGTTTCGCGTCGACGGTCGCGGCGCTCGCGCCGCTGGCCCTGGCCGTTCGTAACGCCCAGGCGCAGACGGCGGGCAAGGTCGTGACCGGCCGCAAGGCCGCCGCCGCCAAGCAGGCGGCGGTGAACAAGAAGGCGAAGGCCAAGAACCTGAAGGCCGCGAAGAAGAAGCAGAAGAAGAGCGGGTCAATGATGACCGGTCTGCTGGCCGCGGGCGCGGTCGCCGGCGTGGCCGGCGCGATGGCCATGCGCCGCCGCCGCGAGCAGCAGGAATGGGCCGAGTACGACCCGACTCAGGGCGTCGAGACCGTCCGCGACGAGGTGGACACCCTGGTCGTGCAGACGCCGTCCGCGAACGGAGGCAAGGTGACCGATTCGTCCACGATGTCCAGCGGCGCCGGCACGGCCGGTGGCCCCACCGGCGCGGGCAGCTCGGCGGTGGCCGGCGGCGACAGCGCCTCGACCACCACCCCCGGGACCCAGCCGGTGATCCACCCCAACGACAAGGTGCCCTCGGTCGCCGAAGGTGCCACGGACGTCTCCGGCCGACCGGCGGACGACCTCGGCAAGGCGCTCGGCAAGAACGGCGCCAAGTCCAGCAGCCGTCGCTGAGCAGGCTGATCGCCGGTGGCGCGGGAGGCGACTCCCGCGCCACCGGCGTGTCCGGGGCCGGCCAACGCACCGGCCGGCCACCGTCGGCCGCTAGCGGCCGGGCAGGTCGGCGGGGTCAGAGCCAGCCGTTGCGGCGGAACCAGCGGTACAGCGCCAGCGAGATGGCGAGCATCAGGGCCAGCACACCCGGATAGCCGTACGTCCACTTCAGCTCGGGCATGTTCTCGAAGTTCATCCCGTAGACCCCGGCGAACGCGGTCCAGACCGCCGCGATGGCGGCCCAGGCGGCGATCTTGCGCATGTCGTTGTTCTGGTCGACGGTGACCTGCGCCAGGCGCGCCTGAAGGATCGAGTTGAGCAGGTCGTCGTAGGAGTTGACCTGCTCGACGGTGCGGCTGAGGTGGTCCAGCACGTCCCGGAAGTAGCGCCGCACCTCCTCCGGCACCTCCCGGTTGACCTGCGCGGTGAGGGTCAGCAGCGGCCGTTGCAGCGGGCTGACCGCCCGCTTGAACTCCACCAGCTCGCGCTTCATCTGGTAGATCCGCTGGATCCGGCCGGTGCTCTGCCGGTCGAAGACGTCGGCCTCGAGCACGTCCAGGTCGTCCTCCAGCTGGTCGGCCACCTCCAGGTAGAGGTCCACCACCCGGTCGGTGATCGCGTACGCCACGGCCCACGGGCCGTGCCGCAGCAGCTCCCGCTTGGCCTCCAGGTCGGCCCGGACCGGGGCGAGCCGGCAGGCGTCACCGTGCCGGACGCTGATCAGGAAGTTCGGCCCGATGAAGAGCATCACCTGACCGGTCTCGACCACCTCTGAGTTCTCGGTCAGCTCGGCGTGCTCGCAGTAGCGGGCCGTACGCAGCACCAGGAAGCTGACCTCGCCGAAGCGCTCCAGCTTGGGGCGCTGCTGGGCCTTGACCGCGTCCTCGACCGCCAGCTCGTGCAGGCCGTACGTCTCGGCGATGGCGGTCATCTCGGCCAGCTCCGGCTCGTGCAGCCCGAGCCAGACGAAGCCGTTGCGCTCCCGGCGGGCGGCCTCCAGCGCGTCGGCGTAGTGCCACTGACCGGGGCGGCGTTCCCCGTCGACGTAGAGACCGCAGTCGACCACGCCGCTGCGTTCCGGCTCCGCCGGCGCCGGGATGCGGGGGGTGCCGTCGGCGTTGAGGATGCGGGACATCGCGCGCACCGGCGCCGCCCAGGCACGAGGGCTGAGCACCCGCCCGGCCTGCTGGTTCGTCGACCGCTCCCGCTGGACCCGGTCCGTCATGGCGTCCCCCTCCCCACGCTGCTGCGGCTTGCAGGCTACGCCCCCGCCGGCCGTGCGGCCCGTCGCCGGTGGGGCCGCCCGTCGCCGGCCGACCTGCCGTCCCCCGCGATGGAGATCATCGGGCCGCGGTGCCGGCCCGCCCTGTCGCACCGGTCACACCGCCCGGCCGGACGTCGCCCGGCAAGCAAGATCACGGCAAGGGGGTGGCGCCGGGCGGGCCGCGCCGCGTTTCAGGGGGGTGAGGGGCGACACGGCCCACCCGACGCCGGTGGGGGCGGGGGTGATGCGCAGCGGCGTCGCCCGCGTACCCGGGGCGCGGCCGGTTGGCCCGGCGCGCATGGGCAGGTGAGCGACGCTCGCAGCATTGTGAGCCGCCGGCCGGCCCGGGGGGTGCCCCGAGCCGGCCGACATCGCCAAATTGTCGGGAACCCGACAGATATATCAGCCCCGGACAGCCGCCACGGCCTCCGCGAGCCGGCGGACACCCTCGTCGATCCGGTCCGCGGTGACGGCGGAGAAGGCCAGCCGGAGCGCGTGCCGCCCGCCGTCGACCATGAAGTCGCTGCCCTTGACCACGGCGACGCCCCGCTCGGCGGCGGCCGGCGCGAGCCGGGCCACGTCCACGTCCGCCGGGAACTCCACCCAGAGGAAGTAGCCCCCGTCCGGCTCCACGAAGCTGGCCTCGGGAAGGTGCCGGCGCAGCGACTCGGCGAGCACCCGGGCGCGCTCGCCGAGGGCGGTCGACACGGTCTCGATCGACCGCTCGATGTCCCCCGAGACGCAGAACTGGTGCACGATCGCCTCGGAGACCATGCCGGGCGAGATGTAGAGACTGGTCGCCTTCTTGGCGATGTCGGCGATCAGGTCCGCCGGCCCGACCAGGTAGCCCACCCGGACGCCCGGGCAGACCGTCTTGGTGAAGCTGGAGGCGTGCACCACCACGTTGCGGGTGTCCAGCGAGAGCATCGACGGCAGGGCCTCGCCCCGGAACCGGATGTCGGCGTACGGGTCGTCCTCGAAGATCGTGAACTCGTACTCGGCGGCCAGGTCGAGCAGTTCGTGGCGCTTCTCCAGCGAAAGCGTCACGCCGGCCGGGTTCTGATAGTTCGGGATGACGTGCGCCAGCCGGGGCCGCACCCCGGACTCCAGCAGCTTGCGCAGCTCGGCGGTGTCCAGGCCGTCCGGCTGGATCGACACGCCGTGGATCTCGCCACCCATCCGCTGCAGGTTGAGCAGGGTGCGGTCGTACGTGGGGCGCTCCACCACCACCGCGTCGCCCCGGCGCACCAGGTGGTCGAAGAGGAAGGCGTCCGCCTGGAGCGAGCCGTTGGTGATCAGCACCTGATCCGCCTCGACGCCGTGCTTCTCGGCGATCCACTTCCGCAGGGGCGGGTACCCGACGGAGGTGCCGTACGCCGTGATTCCGGCGGGGTCGGCGTCGAAGGCACGGACGGCGGCTGCCTTGAGACCCTCGACATCCACGATGTCCAGCGAGGGAGCTCCACGGGCGAACGAGATCAGCTGCTCGGCGGTCATGCGCACGAGCCTAGGGCCTGTCCCGCCCGCTCCGACCGGCATACACGCCAAGTTCAACATGCGGGCAGATGATCGACCGGCAGACGCGAGCGGAACTCTCGTCGGCGCGGAGTTCCGGCCGGTCAGGGGGCCGCCGCAGCAGCTGCGGACGACCCCCGGCCGGGGTCAGCCCACCGCGAGTCGCTGCTGCGACCAGACCCGCATGAGGTCGCGTACGGAGATCACCCCGGCCACCTCCCGACCGTCGAGGACCACCAGGTGGCGGAACCCGCCCCGGGCCATGGCCGCAGCCGCCTCCTCCACCGTCCAGTCCGGACCGGCGTAGACGACGTCCCAGCTCACGTGCGCTCTGGTCCGCTCCACGTCGCAGTCCAGCCCGGCCCCGATCGCGTTGAGCACGTCCCGTTCGGTCATGATGCCGACCCCTTCGGAGTCCGGGTCGATCACCACCGCCGAGCCGACCCGACGGGCCGACATCATCTGAGCGGCCTGCCGGAGCGTGTGCTCCGGACCGACCATGAGCACCTGGTTGGACATGGCTTCCCGAACCTGCATCACGCATCACCCCTTTGGGACGGCGGCACCCGGTACCCACATGGTGGGCCCACGTGGCAGATCGGGACAAGACCGGGCATCGGCGCGCGCGGCGCCCGCTCGCTACTGTCGAGGCGTGCCCCCCGCCCCTCTCCGCTGCGCAGGCGCCCTGAACGACGACCACGACGGCCGCCTCCCGCTCCGGCACCGGCCTCCCGAGCGGAGCCTTTCTCCCACACCCTGGGACATCATCGACGGCCATCCGGGACCGGGCGAGGGCGCCGCCACCGCGCGGGACGACCGCCCGCCCGCCTTCGCCGCCGCGCTGCGGTCGACCCGTTCGTGAACTCCGGCGTCGAGCTGGCGCCGCACCGGTTCGCCGGGCTGGTCGCCCCGGCGGTCGACCGGACCTTCGTCGCGGGCATGCTCGCCGGCCGCGACGGCGGCGGCGCCGAACTGAGCCAGCGGTACGGCGGGCCGGCCGCCACCGGCTTCCTGGTCGAGTTCCGTACCCGGCTCGCCGCGCCGGGCGGCGCCGTCGACGGGGCGGGCTTCGCCGCCGTCACCCGCTACCGGGACCCGGCCACCTGCCAGCGCGCCCTGGACAAACAGGTGGCGCACGGCATGATCGTCCGCCGGCCGGACGGCGGCTTCGCCGCCACCGAGCGTGGCGCCGACTTCCTCACCGAGATCTACCAGGTGCACGGCGAGGTCACCGAGGAGCTGTGGGCCGGTCACGACGACCGGGTGCTGCGGCTGGCCGAGGCGTTCGGGCGGCTGCTGGCGTACGCGCTGCTGCTCGCCGGGGAACCGGACGCCGAGCCGGGGCCGGCGTTCGCCACCATGGCCCCGCCGTACGAGCCGGACGGCACCCCGCCCGGGGTGCTCCTGCTGAACCGGCTCGGCACGCTGCGTTACCACCGGGCCGACGCGCACGCCGCCGCCTGGACCGCCGCCGGGCACACCGCGTCGAGCGTCAGCGAGCTGCCCGAGGGGCCCGAACGGCAGGCGATCGAGCTGGAGACGGACCGCCGGGCGGCCGGCCCGTACGCGGCGCTCACCGCCGAGGAGCGGCTGGCGGTGCTGGCCGACCTGGCCGCCCTGCCCGGTTGACGACGGGCCCACCGTCACGCGGGGCTATCCTCCACGGTGACCTGGAGTCGTACGAGGGAGGACCCCGCATGATCGGGATGGTGCTCGCGGCCGGTGCGGGGCGCCGACTGCGCCCGTACACCGACACCCTGCCCAAGGCGCTGGTGCCGGTGGACGGTGAGACCACCATCCTGGACATCGCGCTGCGCAACCTCGCCGAGGTCGGGCTCAACGAGATCGTCATCGTGGTCGGGTACGCCGCCGACGCGGTCGTCCAGCGGCAGGCGGCGCTGGAGCAGCGCTACGGCGTCCGGCTCACCCTCGTGCACAACGACAAGGCCGAGGAGTGGAACAACGCGTACTCGCTCTGGCTGGCGCGGGAGTACTTCGCCCGGGGCGTGCTGCTGGTCAACGGCGACACCGTGCACCCGGTGAGCGTGGAGAAGACCCTGCTCGCCGAGCGCGGCCCGGGCATCCTGCTGGCCGTCGACACGATCAAGGCGCTGGCCGAGGAGGAGATGAAGACCACCTTCGACGCCGCCGGCCAGCTCACCCGGATCACCAAGCTGATGGACCCGGGCGAGGCGTACGGGGAGTACATCGGCGCGACCCTGATCGAGCCGCAGGTGGCCGACGCGCTCGCCGACGCCCTGGAGGCGACCTGGCGGCGTGACCCCAACCTCTACTACGAGGACGGCTACCAGGAGTTCGCCGACCGCGGCGGCGAGGTGCGGGCGGCGCCGATCGGCGACGTCTCCTGGGTCGAGGTGGACAACCACGCCGATCTCGCCCGGGCGCGGGAGATCGCGTGCCGCTACTAGCCCGTACGGTGCTCACCCCGCTGCACATCGACGTGCGGCGGGGGGCGGTGGCGGACCTCGCCGCGATCCTCGCCGACGGCCGGATCTCCGCCGGTGGCGACGTGGCGGTGGTGGTGGGGCCCGGCCAGGGCGAGCAGATCGCCGAGTTGATCCGCCCGTCGCTGCGCTCGGCGGACGTGTTCACCGTCGCCGGTGGCACCCTCGACTCCGCCGACGACCTGGGCGGCAAGCTCCGGGCCCGCTCGTACGACGCGGTCGTCGGCATCGGCGGCGGCAAGACGATAGACGTCGCCAAGTACGCGGCCACCCGGCGCGGACTTCCCATGGTCACCGTGGCCACCAGCCTGGCCAACGACGGGATCGCCTCCCCGGTCGCCAGCCTGATCAGCGAGGGGATCAAGGGCTCCTACGGGGTGCACATCCCGATCGCGGTCATCGTCGACCTGGACTTCGTGGAGAGCGGCCCGGAACGGCACAACCGGGCGGGCATCGGCGACGCGGTGAGCAACATCAGCGCGCTGGCCGACTGGGAGCTGGCCCGGCAAGTCCGGGGGGAACCGGTGGACGGGCTGGCCGCCTCGCTGGCCCGGATGGGCGCCGAGGCGGTGCTCAACCACCCGGGCGACATGGCCGACGACGCCTTCGTCACCGTGCTCGCCGAGGCGCTGATCTCCAGCGGCCTGGCGATGGCGGTCTGCGGCACCAGCCGGCCGGCCAGCGGTGGCTGCCACGAGATCATGCACGCCGTCGACGCGCTCTTCCCCGACACCGCCTCGCACGGTGAACTCGCCGGGCTCGGGGCGCTGTTCTGCACCTGGCTGCGGGGCGACCGGCGGCGCTTCGCGGAGATGTCGGCCTGCCTGGCCCGCCACCAGCTGCCCCGCCTCCCCGCCGACGTGGGGCTGACCGACGACCAGTTCGTCGAGGCGGTGCAGTTCGCGCCGCGTACCCGGCCGGACCGCTACACCATCCTCGAACACCTGGCGATGTCGCCTTCCGAGACGCGGGAGCGGCTGGCAGACTACGCCGGTGCAATCCGCGACCACTGTGGTTGAGCCCCGTCCCACCGTCGCCGACTTCCACCGGGTCAACCGGGGTGGCGGCCTGTTCAGCGAATCGGTCAGCCAGTGGCTGGGCGCGGTGTTCGCGCTGGTCGCCCAGCGTCTCGGGCTGCGCCCGACCGCGCTGACCATCACCAACCTGGTGCTCGGCCTGGCCGCCTCGGTGACCGTGGTGGCGCTCGCCGACCGGGTCGCCGCGGGCGACGTACCGGCCTGGGTGGTCGGGCTGGTTGCGCTGGTCGGCTGGCAGGTCGCGTACGCGCTGGACTGCGCCGACGGTCAGCTCGCCCGGGTGACCGGGCAGGGCAGCGCGGCGGGCGCCCGGGTGGACGTGCTCTGCGACGTGGCCGCCCAGATCGCACTGGTGGCCGCCCTGTCGGCGACCGCCGTGGCGCAGCGGCCGGAGACGCCGACCTGGCTGGTGGCGGCCTTCGCCGGCACCTGGATGGTCAACCTGGTGACCTCGGTGATGCAGTCCGGCCCGAACGCCGCCAGCATGGTCACCTCCACCTCGCTGCCGGTACGCCTGGTGAAGCTGATCCGCGACTACGGCGCGGTGATCTTCGTGGCCGCGCTGGTGCTGATGGTCGCCCCGGCCCTGACCTTCTGGGTGATCATCGCCTTCACCGTCGTCAACGGCGGCTTCCTCCTCGCCAGCATCGCCTTCTCCGCCCGCGCCTCCCTCCGCTGACCCACCCCCTTCCCCGCCCCCGGCGACCGCCCCTTCCCTGGCCGCACGCGGGGGGTCAGGGGTGGGTGAGGGAGGTGTAGATGTCTAGGAGGCGCTTGGTGACCACGTCGGGGTGGAAGGTCTGCTCGTAGCGGAGGCGGGCCGGTGCCGACAGCGCGGCGGCGTTCGCCCGGGCGACCGGGAGGGCGGCGGCCATCGCGGCGGGCTCCGGCGGCACCACCCAACCGGCGGTACCGGTGACCACGCCGGCGGGCAGTGGCGCGACGCCCGCGCCGGGGACGGCGGAGGCGGTCTCGGCCGGCCCGGTGCCGGCGGGTTCGCGGGGGCCGTCCGCCCCGACCAGGTACGGGATGCCGCCGAGCGCCGAGCCGAGCACCGGCCGGCCACTGGCCAGCGCCTCGATGATCACGGTCGGCAGGACGTCGTGCCACATGGAGGCGGCGATCACCACCGCGCTCGCCTCGACCGCCGCGCGTACCCCGGCCCGGTCCAGCTGGCCCAGGTAGACCACGTCGGGGCGTTCCGCGGCGGCGGCCTCGACCAGTGGCCGCAGCTCGCCGTCCCCGGCGACGCGCAGCGTGCCCAGCGCGCCGACCGGGTGCCGGCGCCACGCCTCCAGCAGCAGGTCGAGGCCCTTCTCCGGGGTGAGCCGGGCCATGTAGAGGAATCCGTCGCCGAGCGGGGCCGGCCGCCCAGGGTCCGGCACGGCGTTGGGCTTGACCACGATCCGCTCGTCCGGGATGCCGTAGTCCCGCAGGTGGTCGGCGATCGCGGAGGTCAGCGCGATGAACCGGTCGACCGAGCGCCAGGTGCCCCGGTGCACGGCCAGGGTGGTCGCCATCAGCGCGCTCTGCGCGCGGGAGTTGCGGTAGCAGCGGTGCACGATCGCGGGCACGCCCAGCGCCCGGCCCTTGCAGTCCTGGCAGATCTTCCCGTCGCGGAAGTAGATCCCGGAGGAGCAGACCTGCCGGTAGTTGTGCACCGTCTGCACCACCGGCACGCCGTGCCGGTGCGCGGTGCGCACCACCCAGGGCGAGATCAGCGGGTACGGGTTGTGCAGGTGCAGCACGTCGGGGCGGTGCTCGGTGAGCAGCCGGCCGAGGTCCTCCTGGGCGCGCGGGGCCCAGATCGGGGAGATCGGCAGCAGCGCCTTGGCCGCCTTGGACATCGACGGGATCTCGTCCGAGCTGCGGATGAACGGCAGCACCTCGACGCCGGCCTCGGTGAGCTGGACGATCTCCGAGTCGACCATGGTGTTCTCGCCGGAGGGCTGAGCCTCCCGGTACCGGTTGTGCGCCACCACGATTCTCACGGAGCTCGCCTCTCGTTCGCGACTGTGCCGCGCTCTGCTCGCGACAGGGGGCGCGCGAGTTCACTCCTCGCGCTCACGGCGGGGAGTCGTGAGCTCGTTCCTCGCGCCCACGGGAAAGAAGGCTACCGTTGGGACGTGCCCGAACTACCGGAGGTGGAGGCGCTCGCAGGCTACCTGCGTGAGCGCGCGGTGGGGCGGCGGATCGACCGGGTCGAGGTCGCCGCGATCAACGCCCTGAAGACGTACGACCCGGCGCCCTCGGCGCTGTCGGGCCGGGCGGTGGTGGACGCCGGCCGGCACGGCAAGTTCCTCGACGTGGTCGTCGACGGCGGCCTGCACCTGGTGGTGCACCTGGCCCGGGCGGGCTGGCTGCACTACCGGGAGGCGTTTCCGTCGACCGCTCCGCTGCGCCCCGGCAAGGGTCCGGTCGCCCTGCGGGTCCGCCTCGACGACGGCTCCGGCTTCGACCTGACCGAGGCCGGCACCCAGAAGAAGCTGGCGGTCTACCTGGTGACCGACCCGGCGCAGGTGCCCGGGGTGGCGAAGCTGGGCCCGGACGCCCTCGGCGCGGACCTGGCGACCTTCGGTGAACGGCTGCGCAGCCGGCGGGGGCAGGTCAAGGGGGTGCTGACCGACCAGTCGGTGCTCGCGGGCGTCGGCAACGCGTACTCCGACGAGATCCTGCACGCGGCGAAGCTCTCGCCGTTCGCGATCACCGACCGGCTCACCGACGACCAGGTCGCCGCGCTGCACACGGCCACCCGGGCGGTGCTCGGCGACGCGGTCGGCCGCTCGCTGGGCCAGCGGGCGGCGGAGCTGAAGGGCGAGAAGCGCTCCGGGCTGAAGGTGCACGCCCGCACCGGCCTGCCCTGCCCGGTCTGTGGCGACACCGTGCGGGAGGTGTCCTTCGCCGATTCGAGTCTGCAGTACTGCCCGACCTGCCAGACCGGCGGCAAGCCACTCGCTGACCGTCGGTTGTCCCGCCTCGTACGGTGAGTAATTGCACTCGATGATTACGGAGAGGAATCGTCCCCAGCGCGTGGAACCTGCCCGTCCGCGCCTCTACCGGGGCCGCCATCCATCGGTATAGTGGCTCGGTCCCCGGCTTCGAAAACTGACGTGGAGTCGGCCGGATCCCTGCTGGCAACACCAGACGCAATGTCCCTCCGGGGAGCGTCCGGCCCATTGGCAGCGTGGGAGACTGGAACGGTGGGCGACTCGGGCCCCTCACGGCGAGTGAGCGGCACGTGTCATGCGGGAGGACATGGGTGAGGTGACGACAAGCCTCCAGCGCCCGGTAACCAACACAGGCCGGAGCAAACTCGTGCGGCACGTCGACAGCTTCGAGATCCAGCCGCCGACACCGCCGTCGCACAACGGCGTGCCCCGATCGGCGTGGGCGCGGGCCCGTCGCCGGGTGTCGCGCTGGCACCGGCCGTACACCGTCGCTCTGCTGCTGCTCGACTTCGCCGCCGCGGCGCTGGCGAGCCTCCTGGCCATCCAGATCTTCGACCAGGCGGCGGCCGGCTTCTACGAGGCGGAGAAGGACCCGACCTGGTTCCACACCGTGGCGTTCGTCCTGCTCCCGCTCGGCTGGCTGGTCATCCTCTGGGGCAACCGGGCCTACGACCGGCGTTACATGGGTCTCGGGCCGGACGAGTTCAAGCGGGTGATCCGGGGTGGGGTCGCGGTCGCCGCGACGGTCTCCTTCCTCGCGTTCGCGACGAAGACCGACCTCTCCCGTTGGACGGTGGGTTTCGCCCTGCTCGGGGCGTTGACGCTGGTCCTGGTCGGCCGGCTGCTCGCCCGCTTCACGCTGCACGCGGTGCGCCGTCGCGCCGGGCACGCCGGGCACCGGATGGTGCTGGTCGGCACGCTGCCGGAGTGCCTGGAGGTCTACACCGCGGTCACCCGCAACCCGGGCGCCGGCCTGGTGCCGGTCGCCATCCACATCACCGACGGGTACGCCGCCGCCCGGGGCATCCAGACCCCGGTTCCGGTGTACGCCGGCCGGGACGTCCTCGCCCTGGTCCGCGAGGTCGGCGGCGACACCATCGCGGTCTGCGGGTCGGCCAGCGCCGAGCCCGGCGAGCTGCGCCGGCTGGCCTGGCAGCTGGAGGGCTCCGGCGTCGACCTGGTGGTCGCCCCGCAGCTGACCGACATCGCCGGCCCGCGGGTGCACATCCGCCCGATCGAGGGCCTGCCACTGCTGCACGTCGAGGAGCCGACCCTGTCGGGCCCGGCGCTGTTGATGAAGAGCCTGATGGACCGGGCCGCCGCCGGGCTGGGCCTGCTGCTGCTGGCGCCGGTCTTCGTGGCCATCGCCCTGGCGATCCGGATCTCCGACCCCGGGCCGGTCTTCTTCCGGCAGCCCCGGGTGGGCCACGAGGGCCGTACCTTCCGGGTCTGGAAGTTCCGCACCATGTACGTCGACGCGGAGGACCGGCTGGCCGGGCTGGTCGACCAGAACGAGACCGACGGCATGCTGTTCAAGATGAAGCAGGACCCCCGGGTCTTCCCGGTGGGCCGCTTCCTGCGCGCCTCCTCGCTGGACGAGCTGCCCCAGCTGATCAACGTGCTCTGGGGGGAGATGTCGCTGGTCGGGCCGCGTCCGCTGCCCGCCGACGACGGCGACTTCCTGGGCGACGTGCGGCGCCGGCTGCTGGTCCGGCCGGGCATGACCGGGCTGTGGCAGGTCTCCGGGCGCTCCGACCTCTCCTGGGACGAGGCGGTCCGGCTGGACCTCTACTACGTCGACAACTGGTCGCTGGCGTACGACCTGAGCATCCTGTGGCGGACCGTCGGCGTGGTGCTGGCCCGCAAGGGCGCGTACTAGCGGTCCGGCGCCGAACCAGGCCCGGCCGGGGCTTGGCGTGGCGGCCCGCAGCGGCAAGGATCGCTGCGTGGGTGGCAACCTCTCCGCCGTCGTCGGCGTCGTCTCGCTGGTCACGGCGCTCGCCGCCGCGCTCTGGGCGGTGCTGCGGCTGCGCGGCCGCCGGGGCATCGCCACCGCCACCCAGCGGGCCACCTACGAGGTCCTGCACACCGCCGGCCTGGCCGCCGAGCCGCTGCGCGCCGGGCTGACCCCGGCGGGCGCGGCCAAGGCCGTACGCCATCTGCGGACCCTGGTGGGGGCGGCCGGGCTGGCGCTCACCGACCGGGACACGCTGCTCGCCCTCGACGGGCGCGGCACGCACCACGGCGACCAGCTGCTCGCGGCGGCCCGGCGGGCGGTAGAGGCGGGCCGGTCGGCCGTGCTGGGCGAGTCGGAGCTGCACTGCGACCGCGTCGACTGCCCGGTACGCGGGGCGGTGGTGGTGCCGCTGAGCGCGCAGGGCCGGGTGCTCGGAGCGCTGGTGGCGATCGCCGACGCCCCGCCCGCCCCGGGGCTGGTGCAGGCCACCCTGGAGACCGCGCACTGGGCCGGCAACCAGCTCGCCCTGGCCGAGCTGGACTCGTCCCGGGAGCGGCTGGCCCGGGCGGAGATCCGCGCGCTGCGCGCCCAGATCAGCCCGCACTTCATCTACAACGCGCTGACCGCGATCGGCTCGTTCGTCCGCACCGACCCGGGACGGGCCCGGGAGCTGATCCTGGAGTTCGCCGAGTTCACCCGCTACTCGTTCCGGGCGCACGGCGAGTTCACCACGCTGGCCGAGGAGCTGCGCTCGATCGACCGCTACCTGACCATCGAGCGGGCCCGGTTCGGCGACCGGTTGCAGGTGCGGTTACAGATCGCCCCGGAGGTGCTGCCGGTGACACTGCCGTTCCTCTGCCTGCAGCCGCTGGTGGAGAACGCCGTGCGGCACGGGTTGTCCCGCAAGCCCGGCACCGGCATGGTGAGCATCGAGGCCCGGGACGCGGGCGCGGAGTGTCACATCACGGTGGAGGACGACGGAGTGGGGATGGATCCGGCCACGCTGACCGCGGGCATCGCGGAGTTGGCCCGCGCCGGCAGCGACCCGACCGACGACCAAGGCCAGCACGTCGGCCTCTCCAACGTCGACGAGCGGCTCCGGTCGGTCTTCGGGGACCGGTTCGGCCTGGTCGTCGAGACCGGCCCCGGCTCGGGTACGAAAGTGAGCCTGCGGGTGCCGAAGTTCCATCCCGGCGTACGGGCGGGATCGTGACCGGGAACGCGGCGACCGGTTTCCTCCGGGTGCTGGCGGTGGACGACGAGCCGCCCGCGCTGGACGAGCTGGCGTACCACCTGCGGGCCGATCCCCGGGTGGCCCGGCTGCACACGGCGGGCGACGCCACCGAGGCCCTGCGGGTGCTCCGCGACACCGACGTCGACGTGGTCTTCCTGGACATCCGGATGCCCGGCCTGGACGGCATGGAGCTGGCCCGGGTGCTGCGGCGGTTCGCCCGGCCGCCGGCGATCGTCTTCGTCACCGCGTACGACGACGGCGCGGTGGACGCCTTCGACCTGGGCGCCACCGACTACGTCCGCAAGCCGGTACGCGCCGACCGGCTGGCCGAGTCGCTGCGCCGGGTGATCGGCTCCCGGGTGGTGCCGTCGCACCCGGCGGCCCTCGCGCGGGCGGAGGAGGATCCGACCATTCCGATCGAGCTGGCCGGGACGACGCGGATGCTGCCCCGGTCGGCGGTGCGCTGGGTGGAGGCGCAGGGCGACTACGCCCGGCTGCACACCGCCGACGGCTCGCACCTGGTCCGGGTGTCGCTGGCGACGCTCGCGGAGCGCTGGGCCGACGCCGGTTTCGTCCGGATCCACCGCTCACACCTGGTGCAGCTGAAGCTGATCGCCGAGCTGCGCCTGGTCAACTCCGGGTACGTGGTGGTGATCGACTCCACCGAGCTGCCGGTGAGCCGCCGGCACACCCGGGAGTTGAAGGACAAGCTGGTGCGCGCGGCCAAGCAGGACTGGAATCGCTGAGCGGGAATAATCCCGTCTGCCCGTACACTGTACGGTAGGCCATACGACAACGGGAGGCCAACCGTGACCGTGTTCGACCCCGCCACCGAGTTCGACCGCCAGCTCGACGGGCTGGTCCACCTGGGTTACCCGGCCCTCGCCGGGCTTTCCGAAGCCGCCTTCCGGGAGCTGGTGACCCCGCTGCGGGACGCCGCGACCACGGGAGCGGCCGGGCTGCCCGCGCCGACCGAGGCCCGGGTGCCGTTCCTGCTGGTGACCACCCGCGACCTGGTCCCGGTGACCGACCGGCTGGCGCTCACCACGTTGGCCGGCAAGCGCAAGACCGGCATCCTCGACCGGAACTTCCCCGTCGACGACCTGCCCAGGTTCGACCCGATCAAGGAGCTGGAGGCCCCGGCCGGGCCGGCGTACCTGCTCTTCGACGTCGACCGGGGCGAGGAGTTCCGCAACCTGGCTCCGGCCGCCGCGATGGAGCGGATGACCGCCCAGCAGCGGCTGCCGCTCACCATCGACGAGGGGATCGCCTTCATCACCCACTTCCCCGCCGCGCTGGCCAGCAACCGGTGCTTCTCGCTGGTCGGCTCCCGCTGCGGGGACAAGCGGGTCCCGGCACTCTGGATCAGTCAGGGCGCGCCGAAGCTCGGCTGGTGCTGGTACGGCAACCCGCACACCTGGCTCGGCTCCGCCACCGCCCGCCCCGTGCGGATGGGCCTGGACTGACGGGTGCGGGCCGGTGCGGGACCGCATCCGCACCGGCCCGCAGGCGCCCGGCTGCTCTTCGCGCGGGTGCGGGCGCCCCGGCCACGGCCGGGACGCCCCCGCCCGCGTCACGGCCACCGCCTGTCCGCGGAAGGAGAGGGCGCCCCGGCCGTCGGCCGGGGCGCCCTTCATGGTGCAGGTGCTCAGCGGTGGGAGGAACCCACGACCTGAGGCTTGCTCTTGCCGGCGTCACCGGCGAGCGTGGCCGCCGGGGCGACCGGGTAGTAGAACCTGCCCACCATGTCGGCCACCACGTGCGTGGTGCCGCTCAGGTTGTGCACGTTGAACGCCCCGGTCGGCTCGACGATGCCCAGCACGGCGTTGGACACGACCTGGTTGGCGTAGGGGTTCAGGTTGCTGGTGCTCGGCTTCGGGACCTCCGCGATGTCGGCCGGCCACACGGTGATCACCGTGTTGTTGGTCGGCTTCACCGCGGTCACGTTCATGACCGCCACGCCGGTGCCGTCGGTGTAGCCCGGAACCACGGCGCGACGGGTCCCGTTGGCGGGGATGGCACCGCTGATGCCCAGGTTGGTGCGGCTGTCCACGATCCGGGTCGGGCTCATCGGCGCGAAGCGCATGCCACTCTCCGAGAAGCCGTCGTCGACCGCGCCGACCATGTCGACCAGGACGTGCGCGGCGGCCGAGGTGAAGACCTTGAACTTCCGCGAGCCCGGGGTGCACCACTCGAACGGCTCGCTGCCGGTGCACGGCGTGGTCTGCACGAACGCCAGGTTCGGCACGTTCTTGCCGGCGCCGTAGTTCACCGTGGAGGCGGTCGGCTTGGCGGTGGCACCCGACCACGCGGTCAGGAAGCCGGCGCTCGCCGGCGCCACCGCGGTGAGGTTGAAGACCAGGGTCCGCATGTGCGGGTTTCGATCCGGACCGAAGTCCAGCGCGTACTCCAGGATGGTGCCGGCCGGCGGCTTGCCCTCGGGGTCGTTGCGGGTGTCGAACGAGCGCTCCGGCGCCCACCACTCGTACTGACCACCGTTGCGGTTGGTCATCGAGTTGTCCTTGGCGTAGAAGCCGACGACGTCGACCACCACGTCGGTGTAGCCGTTGCGGTTGTAGACGGAGACCTTGCCGTCCGCACCGAGCTTCACGGTGACGTTGTTGGAGCCCAGCCAGCCCTTGGCGAAGTTGATCGAGGAGGCGTCGGGCCGGGTCTCGCCCGCCGGGTAGGCGGTGACGAAGCTGTCCGAGGTCGGGCCGGTGATGGTCACGTTCAGCACGACGGCGCCGACACCGGCGGCCGGTACGCCACCCCGGCCGGCGACCTGGAGGTCGACCTTGCCCAGCGGGCCGATCTTCGCCTTCGGCGCGCCGAGGCCCTCGCGGGTGTCCATCAGACGGGCCGGGGAGACCTCGTAGTAGGCCCCTGTCGTGTCGGCGAGATCCGCCGTCGCCTGCTGCGGCGCGGCGGCGGGAGCCGCGGACGCCGTACCCGGCACCACGGCCAGTGCACATGCCCCGGCGAGGGTCGCGCCGAGCAGAGTGCGGAATTTACGCATAAAAACCCCGTGGGTAAGTGAGTATGGGCGGGCCCAGACTACGAGCGGATATCGACACTCGCAAGGTCGTCGAGCGCGTGCCCGACAGGGTTATCGGGCGCGTATCGGGGCCAGGGTTCCGGAATGGCTCGCCCGACGGTAAGGGTGCCTCGACTTTCGGTCGGGCACCCTTACCGTCGTGCCGTTACGGCTGGCGCCGGCTGTGCGTGTCGACCTGCGGGCTGGTCGCGGCCGGCTTCGCGGTCCGACCCGCGGCGGCCGTCACCTCCGGCAGGTAGAACGAGCCCACCACGTCGGCGACCAGGTTGACGCTCCCGCTGTGGTTGTGCACGTTGAACGCCTTGTACGGGCCGATCTCGGTGAGCACGCCACCGGAGACCACCTGGCCCGCCGCCGGGTTGAGGTTGCTGGCGTCCGGCTTGGGACGGTCGGCGTAGTCGGCCGGCCACGTCGTGATGACGGTGTTCCTGGTCGGCTGCACGGCGGTGACGTTCATCGCCAGCGCCCACGTCGCATCGGTGATCAGTTCAGCCGGCGTGGTGACCTTGCGGACCGAACCGGCGCCGAGCGGGCCGCTGATCCCCTGGTTGATCCGGCTGTCCACGATCCGGGTCGGGCTCATCGGCTGGAACCGCAGGCCGTACGGGACGGTGGTGTCGAACATGGCACCGACCAGATCGGTGATCACGTGAGTGGTCGCCGACGTGTAGACCCGGAAGACCGGAGCACCCTCGCACCAGGCCTCGGTGCAGGGCCGCGGCTTCACGTAGGTCAGGTTCGGCACGACCTTGCCGGCACCGTAGTTGACCGTCGAGGCGGTCGGCCGGCTGCCCGAGCCCGACCAGACGGTCACGAAACCGGCCTTCTCCGGTGCCGCCACGGTGACGTTGAGCACCAGCGAGCGCAGGTTCTGGTTCTCCTCGCCGAAGTCGATGGCGTAGTCGATCCACGCGCCGGCGGGCAGCTTGCCCTCACCGGGCTCGCGGGTGTCGAACATCCGGGAGGGGTAGAACGGGTGGTACTGGCCGCCGGCAACTGCGGCGGAGGTGTCGTCCGCGTACCAGCCGACGACGTCGACGACCACGTCGGTGGCGCCGTTGCGGTTGTAGACGGAGATCTTGCCGCCCGCGCCGACCTTGACGGTGACGCTGTTCGAGCCCAGCCAGCCCTTCGCGAAGTTGACGGAGGAGGCGTTCGGCAGGGGCTCGCCGGCGGGATAGGTGGTGACGAAGCTGTTCGCCGTCGCACCGGTGATGGTCACGTTCAGCACGACGGATCCGACACCCGTGCTGGGCACACCGCCGCGGCCGGTGACCTGGAGGTCGACCTTGGACTGGGCGCCGATCTTCGCCTTCGGCGCACCGAGGCCCGCGCGGGTGTCCATCAGACGGGCCGGAGCGAGCGGGTAGTAGGTGCCGGTGGCCTCGCCGGCCAGCGCGGCCGACGACTGCGGCGCGGCGGGAGCGGCGGAGGCGACGCCCGGGACCGCCGTGATTGCACATGCGCCGGCGAGAGTCGCGCCGAGCAGAGTGCGGAATTTGCGCATAGAAACCCCGTGGAAGAAGAGGAAACAGGGAATTGCCGCCTCAGCGTAGGGGGCGGGATCAATACCGGCAAGGACATACCTCGACACGACACAAGCGGTGAACGTATGGAGACTTAATGCCGTCTTAATGTTCGACTCGCGCGTTGTCCACAGGGGTGAAGCGTTCTCCACAGGTTGTCCACAGCCCCGGTGGACGGCTCTTGACATCCACGTCCAGCAGGCGAGACTGCCCAGGTGACCGCCGCCGACGACCCCGTACCGGCCCCCCGGGTGCCACCGCCACCCCGGCGGGCGCGGATCGTGCTGGCAGAGGTGTCCCGCCGGGACAACCGGGCCGAACGCACCCGCGCCGAGCTGGCCCAGCAGACCCAGGTCGGCGAGGCGCTGGTCCGGGGCCTGGTCCGGGCACAACTGGCGCTCGCGCTGCGGATGAGCCTGGTGGTGCTGATCGGGCTCGGCGGCCTGCCCTGGTTGTTCGCGATCGCGCCGGCCGTCGGGCGGGTCACCGTCCTCGGCGTCAACCTGCCGTGGCTGCTGCTCGGGGTGGCCTCCTTCCCCTTCCTGATCGCGATCGGCTGGGCGTACGTGCGGCTGGCCGAACGCAACGAGCAGGACTTCACCGACCTGGTCCAGCGGCCGGAGCGCTGAGATGGGCAACGCCTACGTCGTCCCGGCCATCGTGGCGGTCACCCTGGTCACCCTCGGCATCGGCTTCTACGGGCTGCGGCTGGCCCGCACCACCTCCGACTTCCTGGTCGCCTCACGCGCGGTGAGTCCGACGTGGAACGCCGCCGCGATCGGCGGGGAGTACCTGTCGGCCGCGAGCTTCCTCGGCGTGGCCGGGCTGATCCTCAAGTACGGCGTGGACGTGCTCTGGTACCCGGTGGGCTTCGCCGCCGGTTACCTCGCCCTGCTGCTCTTCGTGGCCGCGCCGCTGCGCCGCTCCGGCGCGTTCACCCTGCCCGACTTCTGCGAGCTGCGGCTCGGCTCGCGTCGGCTGCGCACCCTGGCCACCGTCTTCGTGATCTTCATCGGCTGGCTCTACCTGGTGCCCCAGTTGCAGGGCGCGGGGCTGACCCTGGCCACGGTCGCCGGTTCGCCGTACCCGGTGGGGGCGCTGCTGGTCGCCGCCGTGGTGACCACGAACGTGGCATTCGGCGGGATGCGGGCGATCACCTTCGTCCAGGCCTTCCAGTACTGGTTGAAGCTGACCGCGCTGGCCGTACCGGCGATCTTCCTGGCGTTGCAGTGGCAGGCCGACGCCCGCCCGGCGGTGACCCCGCCCGACGGGCCGGCGTTCCGGACCGCGACCACCGTCGTGGTCGAGCACCGCGCGGCCCTCACCTTCGCCGACGGCACCATCCTCGAGGTACGCCCCGGCGACCGCCTCGACTTCGCCGCCGGCGAGCCGGTGCCCGAGGTGTCCGGCGTGGCCACCGGCGCGGCGGACTGGCTGCTGCCCAGCGCCGCCGGCGACGACGACCGGGGCCTCTTCGCGACGTACTCGCTGATCCTGGCCACGTTCCTGGGCACCATGGGGCTGCCGCACGTGCTGGTCCGCTTCTACACCAACCCGGACGGCGCGGCCGCCCGGCGCACCACCCTGGTGGTGCTCGCCCTCGTCGGCGTCTTCTACCTGCTGCCCACCCTCTACGGCGTGCTCGGCCGGATCTACACCCCGCAGCTGCTGGTCAGCGGGCAGACCGACGCGGTGGTGGTGCTGCTGCCCGGGGCGGCGCTCGGTGACGGGGTGACCAGCCGGCTGCTCGCCGCGCTGGTGTCGGCCGGCGCGTTCGCGGCCTTCCTCTCCACCTCGTCGGGGCTGCTCACCAGCGTCGCCGGGGTGATCTCGACCGACGTGCTCGGGCGCGGCTCGGTGCGCGGCTTCCGGCTGGCCACGGTGATCGCCGGCGGGGTGCCGGCGGTGCTCGCGCTCAACGTCTCCGGGCTGGACGTCTCCCAGGTGGTCGGGCTGGCCTTCGCGGTCGCCGCGTCCAGCTTCTGCCCGCTGCTGGTGCTCGGCATCTGGTGGCGCGGGCTGACCGACCTGGGCGCGGCGGCCGGCGTGCTGGCCGGCGGCGGTGCTGCCGTCGCGGCCGTCCTGGTCACCGTGCTCGGGCCACCGCTGTCCGGCTGGCCGGCCACGCTCATCGCGCAGCCGGCCGCCTGGACGGTGCCGCTCGCCTTCACCGTGATGGTCGCCGTCTCGATGGCGACCCGCCGCCGGGCACCGGCCGACGTCGGGGCCACCATGCTCCGGCTGCACGCCCCGGAGGCGCTCCGCCTCTGACGCCTGACCAGAGGGGCGGTGCGTCCCTGGTGGGTCAGCAGCCGTCGGTGCCGGCGCAGAGCCGACGGGCGGCGTCGCGGCCGAGTTCCCGGCTCGCCGCCGGGCCGGTCAGCCCCTTCTGCCACAGCTCGCTGACCAGGTCGCCCTGGCGGACGAAGAGGTGCAGCGCCTCGCCGCCGCCGGCATACCTGGCGCGGACCAGCACGGACTCCTCGCCGGCGAAGCCGCCGGCGACCACGGTCAGCGTCACGTTCTCCCCGCCGCACGAGGCGACCCGGTCCCGCACCAGGCCGATGTAGCGGTCGGCGTCGCGGGGGGAGAGGCGCTCGACGCGCTGCAACACCATCCGGTCGGGACCGCCCGACAGGCGGCGGCCCCGCTCCGCGCGGGCGTCCAGCCGGAACAGCGGGTGGTCCGCCCGGGCACAACCGGCGGCGCTGAAGGCGAGGTTCCAGTCACCGTCGATGTCGCTGCCGGCCACCCGGTAGCCGGCCGGGCCGTCACCGTTCTGCAGCAGCGCCGCCGTCGGGATCGCCGGGTCGGCGGAGGCGATGGTCGGCCGGGAGCTGGTCTGCGGCGGGCGGGACGACGCGTCGTCGGGGCGGGCCGGGGCGCTCGGCGACCGGTTCGGGCCCGGGGTGATCGACGGCGTGGGTGTGGGCGTGGACGTCGGGGTGGGCGAACCGGTGCCCGGCGTCACCGGCAGCGGAGCGGCGTCCGGGCCGCCGGCCAGGGCGGCCACGCCACCGGCCACCACGGCGACGGCCACCACGCTCGCCAGGCACGCCGCGATCCGGGTACGGCGGGTGCGCTGCCGGCCGCGCCGCCGCACCTGCTCGGTGGGCGACCAGCTCAGGTGTTCGGTGTCGCGGTACAGGTCGGCGAAGAGCGGGTCAGGCATTGCGAACCTCCTCGGGGAGGGTGGTGTCGAGCAGGTCAGCCAGGGTGCGGCGGCCCCGGGCGAGGCGGGCCTTGACGGTGCCGGTGGGCGCGTCGGTCTGGGCGGCGATCTCGGCGATCGACAGGTCGGCCAGGTGGTGCAGGACGATCGCCTGGCGCTGCTCGGCCGGCAGCCGGCGCAGCGCGCTCACCAGCGCGACGGTGTTCTCCGACGGTGGTGCGACGGCGGGGTCGGGGCCGTGCCGCCGGTAGGCGGTCAACCCGTTGCGGATCTTGCGCCACCGGTTGACCAGCAGGCGGTAGCCGACGGTGCGGACCCACGCCTCCGGGTCGCCGTACCCGCTGATCCGGTCCCAGCGCTGCCAGGCCCGCACGTACGCCTCCTGCGCGGCGTCCTGGGCCTCGGCCAGGTCGCCGCCGAGCGCGTACAGCACCGTGACGACCCGGTGTCTGGTGGTCCGATAGAACTCCTCGAACCCGTCGTCTGTGTCCACAGTTCCTCCCCGTCCCGGTCCTGCTCCTGTCACCCGCCGGCCAGTCGACCGGTTGCGTCCGGCGCGGATACGTCGCGGGGATGACCGGGGATCATCCTGCGGCCGGACGATGGGCTGGTCCGGCCCGGATACGGTCGGACCCATGACTGGTGGGCACCCCGCGCTGGCGCTGCGCGGCCTGGCGAAGCAGTTCGACGGCAAGGTGGCGGTGGCCGGGGTCGACCTGGCCGTACCGGCCGGCTCCTTCTACGGGCTGCTCGGCCCGAACGGCGCCGGCAAGACCACCACCCTGTCGATGGCCGTTGGGCTGCTGCGGCCCGACCACGGCCAGGCCTGGGTGCTCGGGCACGACGTGTGGGCCGACCCGGTGCGCGCGAAGCGGCTGCTCGGCGTGATGCCGGACGGGGTACGGCTCTTCGACCGGCTCAGCGGGGCGGAGCTGCTGGCGTACCACGGTCTGCTGCGCGGGATGGACCCGGCGGTGGTCGACCAGCGTGCCGCGGAGCTGCTGGACGTGCTGGCGCTCACCGACGCGGGCCGGACCCTGGTGGTCGACTACTCGGCGGGCATGAAGAAGAAGATCGGCCTGGCCTGTGCGCTGCTGCACGGCCCTCGGCTGCTGGTGCTGGACGAGCCGTTCGAGGCGGTCGACCCGGTCTCGGGCGCGCTGATCCGCGACATCCTGCAGCGGTACGTCACCGGCGGCGGCACCGTGGTCTTCTCCAGCCACGTGATGGAGGTCGTCGAGCGGCTCTGCTCGCACGTGGCGATCCTCGCCGAGGGCACCATCAAGCGGGTCGGCACGCTGGACGAGGTACGCGGGGAGCGGTCCCTGGAGGAGGTCTTCGTCGAGGTGGTCGGTGGCCGCACCGCGACCGGCGAGGAGCTGTCGTGGCTGTCCCGGTGACCGTTGCGGCCGAGCCGGTCCGGCGGGTCTCCGCCCGGCACTTCGTCCGGCTCAAGCTGCGGGTGATGGGCAACAACTTCCGGGGCCAGGGCTGGCGGATCGCGATGTTCGTCGCCGGTGTCCTGGTCGGCCTCTGGTTCGCCGCCGGCGGCTTCCTGGCGCTCGCCGCCCCGGGCTTCGCCGGCGAGCCACGGTACGCGCTGCTGACCGCCGCGTTCGGCGGCGGCCTGCTGGTGCTCGGCTGGCTGCTGCTGCCGCTGGTCTTCTTCGGGGTGGACGAGACCCTCGACCCGGCCCGGTTCGCGCTGCTGCCGCTGCCCCGCCGCACCCTGGTCGCCGGGCTGTTCGCGGCGGCGCTGGTCAGCGTCCCGGTGCTCGCGGTGCTGCTCGCCGTCTCCGGGCTGGTCGTCACCGCCGCCGCGCTGGGCGGCTGGGCGGCCGGGCTGGTCGCGGCCGTCGGGGTGGTCGCGGGGCTGCTGCTCTGCGTCGCCGCCAGCCGCGCGGTGACCAGCGCGTTCGCCACCATGCTGCGGTCCCGCCGGGTACGCGACCTGGCCGCCGTGCTGCTCGCGGTGGTCGCCGCCCTGCTCGGGCCGTTGCAGATCGCGGTGCTGGCAGCGGTCCGGGAGGCCGACTGGGACCGGCTCACCGGGGTGGCCGAGGTGGTGGGCTGGACGCCGTTCGGCGCACCCTGGACGGTCGGCGTGGACGTGGCCGAGGGACGGGCCTGGGCCGTACCGGTGAAGTTGCTGATCACGGCGGTGACCGTCGGTCTGCTGCTGCTCTGGTGGTCGCGGTCGCTGGAGTCGGCGATGGTCGGCGCGGCTAGCGCCGCCCCCGCGAAGAGCCGGCGCGGGCCGGCGGGCGGACCCGTCGCGCAACTCTTCCCCCGGGTGCTGGCCTGGACCGGCCGGGACCGGTTCGGCGCGCTGGTCGCCCGGGAGGCCCGTTACTGGTGGCGGGACGCCCGGCGCCGGGCCAACCTGATCAGCGTCGCGGTGGTGGGGGTCTTCGTGCCGGTGATGGTGAACCTCGGCGGTCCGCAGTTCGCCGCCGAGGAGGGTCCGGACCTCACCGCCGGCAACTCGTCGCCGGTCCTGCTCAGCCTCTCGATGCTCTTCGTCGGGGTGCTCGCCTCGGTGACGCTGGCCAACCAGTTCGGCTTCGACGGCAGCGCGTACGCGGCGAACGTGGTGGCCGGGGTGCCTGGGCGGCTGGAGCTGCGCGCCCGGATGACGGCCTTCTCGGTGTACGTGGTGCCGATGCTCGGTGTGGTGTCGGTGCTGATCGCCCTGGTGATGGGCGAGCCGGGCTGGATCGGCGTGGCCGCCGGCGCGCTGCTCGCCGCGTACGGGGCCGGGCTGGCGATCAACGGGTTCGTGTCGGTGCTCGGCGCGTACTCGCTGCCGGAGACGAGCAACCCGTTCGCGATGAACACCGGGGCGGGGGTGGCGAAGAGCTTCCTCACCCTGCTGTCCATGGTCGCCTCGGCGGCCGCCGCGATCCCGATGGTGGTGGCCGCGGCGCTGCTCGGGGACGCCTGGCTCTGGCTGGCCCTGCCGCTCGGCGCGGCGTACGGGCTGGGGGCGGCGCTGCTCGGCTCGTACCTGGCCGGGGACGTGCTGGACCGGCGGACGCCGGAGCTGCTCGCCACCGTCACCCCGCGCCGCTGAGCTGAGCCGCCGCAAACCGGGTGGATCATGCGGGGGTCAGACCCGGCGCATGAAGGCGAAGAGGTAGTGGCTGCCCGTGACGGTGGCGACGTTGACCAGCTCCCAGCCGTAGTTCGACAGGTGCTCGACGGCCTCCATGAGCTGGGTGACTGGGTTGCCCATGAACCCGGGACGGGCCGAGACGGCCAGGTGCCGGAACGGATAGGCACGCAGATCGACCTCGCCCCGCAGGATCGAGTCGGCGCCGATGGAACGGGACTGGGCGAGCTGCGGCGGCGTCACGAAGGCCATGCCCGGCACGATAGGCCGTCCGGGCGAGGGTGCCGTTCCCGTGGCGTGTCGCGTCGGGAAGGCGGACACGACCGTGAGCGTGATGCCTCAGAGTCATAAATATGCCTCTGAGTCATGTCGCTCGTTGCGACAGGCATCTCCAGCGTCCGACACGCAAGGACGCGCCCGGCGCTGACCCCCGCAGCGGCACAATGTTTCACGTGAATCATGAGCCGGGTGCCGAGATCCACCACACCGATCCGTTCGCCGTGCCCGTCGGGGAGCGCTCGCCCGTACGCCGGTTGCGGGGTCGGCTGGCGGCGCCGGTGACGCTCTGGACGGCGCCGGGTCCGGCGGGGCTGACCGTCTCGTCCACGCTGGTCGCCGAGGGCGAGCCGGACCGGCTGCTCGGACTGGTCGACCCGGAGTCGGACCTGTGGGCGGCGGTGGAGGAGGCCGGGCGGTTCGCGGTGGCGCCGCTGGGGCCGCCGCACCGGCAGCTCGCCGACCGGTTCGCCGGGCTCTTTCCCTCCCCGGGCGGGCTCTTCGCCACCGGCGAGTGGCTCGACACCCCCTACGGCCCGGTCCCCGCCGACGCCGGCGGGTGGGCCGGTTGCCGGCTCGACGCCGCCCGGGAGTACGGCTGGGGCCTGCTGGTCGAGGCCACCATCGAGGCGGTCGACCTGACCGAGGAGACCATGCCGCTGCTGCACTACCGGGGCCGGTACCACGGGCTGACCTGACCGCCCGCCCGCCATCCGACCTACCGCTCGTCGGAGTGACGTGCGTCACTCGGCGCAGCCGGTAGACCGTTCGGCGCAGCCGCCGACCGGGCCCGATCTCGGCCTTCCGTGGTGGGAAGCGCGCTCTCTACGGTGCGCGAAACTCCCCACGCCTGTGAAGGTGGTGATCCACAGATGTCCACGGACACACCCGCGTCCGCGCCCGCCGAGTCGGCGGCGGAGCGGTACCTCGCCGTACAACGGTCGGACGAGTTCGCCGGGTTGCGTCGCGCGTTGCGCGGCTTCGTCTTCCCGATGACCGTCGCGTTCTTCCTGTGGTACGCGCTCTACGTCATCCTTTCCGCGTACGCGCGGGACTTCATGGGCACGAAGCTCTTCGGCAGCAACATCAACGTCGCCCTCGTCTTCGGCCTGCTCCAGTTCGTCTCCACCTTCCTGATCGCCTGGCTCTACTCCCGGTACGCCGACCGAAAGATCGACCCGGTCGCCGACCGGATCCGCGCCGAGATCGGGGAGGTGACCCGTGAACACGGTCCTCGCGGCTGAGGCGGGCAGCACCACCGCCCGCAACCTCACCATCACGCTCTTCCTGGTCTTCGTGGCGGTAACCCTGGCCATCACCATCTGGGCCAGCCGGCAGACCAAGACCGCCACCGACTTCTACGCCGGCGGCCGGTCCTTCTCCGGCTTCCAGAACGGCATGGCGATCGGCGGTGACTACATGTCGGCCGCCTCGTTCCTCGGCATCGCCGGCATCATCGCCCTCTACGGCTACGACGGCTTCCTCTACTCCATCGGCTTCCTGGTCGCCTGGCTGGTGGCCCTGCTGCTGGTGGCCGAACTGCTGCGCAACTCCGGCCGGTACACGATGGCCGACGTGCTGGCCTTCCGGATGCGGCAGCGTCCGGTGCGTACCGCGGCGGCGGTCTCCACCATCACGGTGTCGATCTTCTACCTGCTGGCCCAGATGGTGGGCGCGGGCGCGCTGGTCGCGCTGCTGCTCGGCATCAAGCCGGGGACGACCTTCCTCGGCATGGACGCGGACACCGCCAAGGTCGCCACCATCATCATGGTCGGCGCCTTGATGATCATCTACGTCACCGTGGGCGGCATGAAGGGCACCACCTACGTGCAGATCGTCAAGGCGTTCCTGCTGATGGGCGGCGCGCTGGTGATGACCCTGCTGGTGCTGGCGAAGTACAAGTTCAACCTGTCGTCGCTGCTCGGTGACGCCGCGGCCTCCTCCGGCAAGGGCAGCGCCTTCCTCGAACCCGGGCTGCGCTACGGCGTCGAGGTGGCCGGCAACTCGACCCAGACGTTCTACAACAAGGTCGACCTGCTGTCGCTCGGCATCGCGCTGGTGCTCGGCACGGCCGGCCTGCCGCACATCCTGATCCGCTTCTACACGGTCCCGACCGCCAAGGCGGCCCGCAAGAGCGTGCTCTGGGCGATCGGCATCATCGGCACCTTCTATCTGCTCACCCTGGGGCTCGGCTTCGGTGCCGCGGCGCTGGTCGGCAGTCAGGCGATCACCGCCCAGGACAAGGCGGGCAACACGGCGGCGCCGCAGCTCGCCGAGGCGCTCGGCATCGACTTCCTCGGCGGCGACCTCGGCGGGGCCACCCTGCTGGCGATCATCGCGGCGGTCGCCTTCGCCACCATCCTCGCCGTGGTCGCCGGGCTGACCCTGGCCTCCTCTTCCAGCCTGGCGCACGACTTCTACGCCAACGTGCTGAAGCGGGGCCAGGCCTCGGAACGGCAGGAGGTGACCGTCGCGCGCGTCTCCGCCCTGGTCATCGGCGCGGTCTCGATCGTGCTCTCGATCTTCGCGCAGAGCCTGAACGTGGCCTTCCTGGTGGCGCTGGCCTTCGCGGTGGCCGCGTCGGGCAACCTGCCGGCGATCCTCTACAGCCTCTTCTGGAAGCGGTTCAACACCTCGGGAGCGGTCTGGGCCATCTACGGCGGGCTGCTGGCCGCCGTGTTCCTGGTGTTCTTCTCGCCGGTGGTCTCCGGGGCACCGACCTCGATGTTCCCCGACCAGGACTGGCAGTGGTTCCCGCTGTCCAACCCGGGCATCCTGTCGATCCCGTTCGGCTTCCTGTGCGGCTGGCTCGGCACCGTCATCTCCAAGGAGCGCAACGAAGAGAAGTACGCCGAGCTGGAGGTCCGCGCCCTCACCGGCGCCGGCGCCCACTGAGTCACGACGCGCCGACCCCGGCGCACCGGAGGGGCCCTGCGGGACAGGGCCCCTCCGTCGTGCCTGGGGTGCGGCCGAGGGTGCGGGGGCGGGACGGTCGGTAGGCTGACGCGCATGAAGGTTGCTGCGCGCTTCGGACCCGGTCACCGCATCCTCGTCACCGGCGGCGCCGGTTTCGTACCGTCGCACCTGGTGGACGCGCTGATCGCCCGTGGCTGCACGGTGGTCGCGCTGGACAACTTCGTCACCGGGTCGAAGGAGAACGTCGCCCACCTGCTGGACAACCCGTCCTTCACCCTGGTCGAGGCCGACATCTCCGACGGGCTGCCGGCCCACCCGGCGCTGGCGGAGCGGTTCGACGCCATCCTGCACATGGCCTCCCCGGCCAGCCCGACGGACTTCGAGAAGCTGCCGGTGGAGATCCTCCGGGTCGGCTCGGTGGGCACGCTGCACCTGCTGGAGCGCGCGCTGGCCGACGGCGCCCGGTTCCTGATGGCCTCCACCTCGGAGGCGTACGGGGACCCGAAGGAGCACCCGCAGCGCGAGACGTACTGGGGCAACGTCAACCCGATCGGGGTACGCGCCGTCTACGACGAGGCGAAGCGCTTCTCCGAGGCGGCCACCATGGCGTACCACCGGAGCAAGGGGCTGGACGCGGCGATCGTACGGATCTTCAACACGTACGGCCCGCGGATGCGCCCCGACGACGGCCGGGCCATCCCCACCTTCATCTCCCAGGCGCTGCGCGGCGAGCCGATCACCGTGCACGGCACCGGCAACCAGACCCGCTCGATCTGCTACGTCGACGACCTGGTGCGCGGCATCCTGCTGCTGCTCGACTCGACGGAGACCGGGCCGATCAACTGCGGCACCGAGCACGAGATGAGCATGCGGCAACTCGCCGAGACCATCGTGTCACTGTGCGGAAGCAGCTCCGAGGTGACCTACATCACCCGCAGCGCGGACGACCCGGAGATGCGGCGACCCGATCTGACGCTCGCCCGGGAGCTGCTGGGATACGAGCCGACCGTGGCGCCCGAAGACGGACTGCGACGCACGATCGACCACTTCCGGGCGCGGCTAGGGTAGCTTGCCGCCCGGCGTCCGGGACGCCACGCGGCGATCGCCTTCGGGCAACGCTCGACCGGCCTACGTACGCTGAATCGCATGTCCGCCACATCGTCAGCCGGCGTCCCGCTTCCGTACCTGCACCGGAGCGCCGGACGCGCCGCGGTCCCCGGTCCCGACCGGGCCGCCGGGCGCGCCCGGCCGTCCGAGGCGCAGTGGTACCCGTCGTACGACGAGGAAGGACCCCGCTCCGGCGCGCCCGGCGGCCCGGGCGGACCCGGCACACCGCCGGGGCCGGGTGGCCCGACTGGTCCCGGCCGGCGGGGCCCCCGCCCGCGCTGGGGGCGGATCGGCCTGGTGGCCGGGGCGGCGGTGCTGGTGCTGGCGCTGCTCGGCGGTCTGGGCGCGTGGGTCTACACCGACAACCTGGACGAGGGCCTGGCCCGCACCGACCCGTTCTCGGAGATCACCGGCGGGCGGCCGGCCAAGGCGGTGAACGGGGCGCTGAACATCCTGCTGGTCGGCTCGGACTCGCGGGACCCGGACGCGCCGGTCGACAAGCAGAGCCAGTGGCGGGCCGACACGATCATCGTCATGCACATCCCCGCCGACCACAAGTCCGCCTACCTGGTCTCCGTCCCGCGTGACCTGTACGTGCCGATCCCGGAGAGCGCCGGCGCGGACTGCGGCTCCGGGCAGCGCGCGAAGATCAACGCGGCGTTCGCGTTCGGCGGTCTCCCGCTGGCGGTCCGCACGGTGGAGTGCTTCACCGACGTCCGGATCGACCACGTGATGGCGATCGACTTCGGCGGCTTCAAGGAGGTCACCGACGCGCTCGGCGGGGTGGACCTCAAGGTGGAGCGGAGCATCACCTCGATCCACAAGCCGTACCGGAAGTTCACCAAGGGCACCATGCACATGGACGGCGCCACGGCGCTGGACTGGATCCGGCAGCGCAAGCAGTTCCCGGACGGCGACTTCGCCCGGATGCGCCACCAGCAGGAGTTCCTGCGGGCACTGATGGACAAGGCGGCGAGCACGGGCACGCTGGCCAATCCGAAGAAGCTGAACGCGTTCCTCCAGTCGGTCACCGACGCGGTGACCGTGGACAACGGCTTTTCGCTGGTCGACATGGGCGTGCAGTTCCGCAACCTGCGTGGCGAGAACCTGACCTTCCTCACCAGCCCGAACACGGGCAGCGACACGATCAACGGTGAGTCGGTGGTGGTCTCCGACCGGACGAAGGCGCTGGCCATGTACAAGGCCATGTCGGCGGACACGATGGCGGCCTGGGTGGCGGCCAACGACCCGGACACCAAGGGCAACTGACCCGCTTCCTCCGCAGGCGGCCGGGCCTCCCGGCCGCCTGCGGAGGCCGGTCGCCGCGCCGCCGACGGCGACCGCGGCAGCCGGCACGTTTCGACGGACGTCATCAGAGGTGCTTTCACGTCTGGTTCAAACATCGGTCGCCAACCACCGACCAGATGCATTGACTCATCCGTTCGGTTGAAATGCCGTCGCAACTGTCGGGATATCTGAGAATTGAGCGCCTGACGATCTCGCCTTGACGGGAAGCGGTACGTAGAGTGGTCCCGCCCCCCGACAACGCGAGCTGGAGCACGCATGCCGGTTCAGACCAGCCCCCGCCCGACTTCGCAGGACGCCGACCCGTACGCACGGTCGTCGACGATCCCGTCCCAGGGCGGTCGCGGCGGTCAGCGCACCGGCGGCGCCAAGAAGCGCACCAAGCGCAAGGACCCGCTCTGGGCCCGCCTCACGGTGATCTTCGGCGCCGTGCTCATGATGACCAGCGGCATCGCCATCGTCGGCAGCAAGGCGCTGATCAGCCAGGCCACCGGCAACATCGCCCAGAAGAACCTGCTGGGCGGGGCCGGCAAGACCGACGCCGAGGGCGGCGCCGACCTGGACGGCCCGATCGACATGCTGCTGCTGGGCGTCGACGCCCGCGAGCGGTGGGCCGCCGACGACGTCCGGGCGGACAGCATCATCGTGCTGCACATCCCGGCCAGCCACGACCAGGCGTACATGATCTCGATTCCCCGGGACACCGAGGCGCGGATCCCCGCCTTCAAGAAGAGCGGCTACAGCGGCGGCACCGACAAGATCAACGCGGCGTTCCAGGCCGGCGCCCGCAACGGCGGCGGCTGGGAGGGCGGCGCCCAGCTGATGGCCCAGACCATCAAGAACATGACCGGGATCAGCTTCGACGGCGCCGCGATCATCAACTTCGGCGGATTCAAGAACGTCATCGACACCCTGGGCAGCGTCCGGATCTGCGTCAAGCACGAGGTGAAGTCGATCCACACGGTGATGGTCGACGGCAAGCAGATGTGGAAGGCGGACGCCAAGAAGACCGGCCGGCCGATGACCCCGGTGGTCTACAAGAAGGGCTGCCGCCAGATGTCCGGCCTCGAGGCGCTGGACTACTCCCGGCAGCGCTACGGCCTGCCGAACAGCGACTACGACCGCCAGCAGAACCAGCAGCAGCTGATCAAGGCGATGGCCCGCAAGGCCACCGAGAAGGGCATGCTGACCAACCCGGTCAAGATCAACCAGCTGATCCGGGCGGCCGGCAAGGCCTTCATCCTCGACGTCGGCGACGTGCCGGTCGCCAACTTCATCTTCACCCTGCGCGGCATCAGCGCCAGCGAGCTGACCATGCTGCGCACCAACGGCGGCACCTACAACGGCAACGGCAACGGCAGCGAGGCGCTCAGTCCGCAGACCCTGGAGATGTTCCAGGCGGTCAAGAACGACAAGCTGGGCGAATTCGTGTACGCCAATCCGACGGTCCTCTCCACCCGCAGCTGACCCCGCCGACCGGCCGGCAGCCCCGGCGAAACCGGCCCCGAGCGCGGTGACCGACCCGTAGCCTGAAGTGAGCAGGTCTCACGTAACGGCCACGGGGAGGGCGTCACGGCCAGGTCAGCGCGGTCCGACCGAGGGCTGGACCGACCGCCACCCGGCCGCCGGGCCGCCCGCTGGCCGGGGGTCCTGTTCCGGTTCGGACTCGCCCTGGTGCTGGTGGCCGTCGTGGCCGTGGTCGGCATCAAGGCACTCACCGCGCGGTACGAGCGCACCATCACCCGGGAGCACCTGCTCGCCCCGGACGCCCGGCAGGCCCGGACCGACCTCTCCGAAGGGCTGAACTATCTGCTCGTCGGCACCGACCGGCGGGGTGCCACGGACGGGCCGGACCAGCGCTCCGACACCATCCTCATCGTGCACGTCCCGCCCGGCCTGCGGCAGGGATACCTGATCTCCGTCCCGCGCGACCTGCTGGTGGCGATTCCACCCGGCGGCAACGGCTACGGCGGCGGCCAGGACAAGATCAACGCCGCGTACGAGCACGGCGGCGGCGGCCAGGGCGGCGCCCGGCTGCTCTCCGCCACCCTGGCCCGGCTCACCGGCATCCGCTTCGACGGGGCCGCGCTGGTCGACTTCGCCGGCTTCAAGCGGGTCATCGACCTGCTCGGCGGGATCCGCATGTGCGTCGACACCGAGGTCCGGTCGATCCACACCGGGACCCTCTTCACCCCCGGCTGCGAGCAGATGGGTGGCGCCCGGGCGCTGGACTACGTACGGCAGCGCTACCACCTGCCCGGCGGCGACTACGACCGGCAGCGGCACCAGCAGCAGATGCTGCGAGCGCTGCTGGAGCGGGCCGGCGAGACCGACCTGCGCAGTGACCCGGTCAAGCTGGACCGGGTGCTGCGCGCGGTCGGCGGATCGCTGACCCTGGACACCAACGGCGTACCCGTCGAGGACCTGCTGATGGCCCTCCGGTCGCTGCCGGCGGAGCGGCTGAGCGGGGTGCAGGTGCCGTCGTACCCGCAGACCATCGACGGGGTCTCCTACGTGGTCCTCGACAACGGCGGCAGCGGCCTCTTCGACGCCGTACGCGGCGATCGGGTGCCGGGCTGGGCCCAGGCCAACGCGCGCTGGGTCATCCGGTTGTGACCAGACGTACCGGCCCAGCCCGGTGCCGGGTCCGCCGGGGAGGATCTAGGCTTTGACGCGTGTTCGGACCCCAGGTACCCAGCGTTGCAGTGACCGAGATCGACGACGAGACCTACCTGCTGGACGTCCGCGAGGACGACGAGTGGGCGGCGGGCCACGCCCCCGGCGCCCACCACCTGCCGATGATGGAACTGCCGGCCCGGCTGGCCGAGGTCCCCACCGACCGGGACGTCGCGGTGATCTGCCGCTCCGGCGGGCGCTCCGCCCAGGTCGTCGGCTACCTGCTCAACAACGGATGGGAGCAGGTGCGCAACGCCGACGGCGGGATGCGGCAGTGGGAGGCCGTCGGCCGGCCCGTGATCGGCGGGGACGGGCAGCCCGGCCGGGTCATCTGAGCGCCGCCACCATGGGCGATCCACTGGTCTTCGCGCACCGCGGCGCGTCGGCCGACCTGCCCGAGCACACCCTCGCGGCGTACCTGCGGGCCCTGGACGAGGGCGCCGACGGGCTGGAGTGCGACGTCCGGCTCACCCGGGACGGGCACCTGGTCTGCGTGCACGACCGCCGGCTGGATCGGACCAGCAACGGGCGTGGGCTGGTCAGCGCCCGTACCCTCGCCGAGCTGGAGCTGCTCGACTTCGGCTCCTGGCACCCCGGCTGCGTACCGGCCGAGGGCGACGAGGTGCTGGACGAGTCGCACACCCGGCTGCTCACGCTGGAGCGGCTGCTGGAGGCCGTACTGGCCGCCGACCGGCCGGTCCGGCTGCTGGTGGAGACGAAGCACCCGTCCCGGTACGGCGGCGACGTCGAGCGCCGGCTGGTGGCGCTGCTGCGCCGGTACGGGCTCGCCGACCCCGGGCCGGAGGACAAGGTCCGGGTCACCGTCATGTCGTTCTCCCCGCTGGCCGTACGCCGGGTCCGGGAGCTGGCCCCGGCGCTGCCGACGGTGCTGCTGCTGGAGGTGCTGCCGCGCTGGCTGCGGCTCGGCCGACTGCCGTTCGGCGCGCGGATCGCCGGACCCGGGATCGGCCTGGTCCGGGCCCGCCCGCAGCTGGTGCCCGCCCTGCGGGCCGCCGGCCACCAGGTGTACGTCTGGACGGTCAACGAGCCGGACGACCTGGAGCTGGTGCTGGACGCCGGAGTGGACGGAGTGATCACCGACCGGCCGGCGCGGACCCTGGCCCGGCTGGGCCGATGAGCCCCACCGGACGGGGCTGCCCGAACTCCGGCCGAGGGGGCACACTCGGGACATGCCGGAGCGAACCGATCTCGCCGCCCTCATCACCGGCCACAGCGCGGTGATCGAATTGATCAATTCCGGTGACGCCGGGCTGCCGGTCCTCACCCAACTGCTCCGGGTCGCCCGCGCCGCGGTGGGCGCGGCCAGCGTGGCCTTCGTCGAGTTCGCCCCGACCGGCGGCCGGGTCATCGCGGCCAGCGGCAACGCCGAATGGATGATCGGCCGCCCGCTGCCGGCGTCCGACCCGGTGACCGTCTGCCTGCTCGCCGGTCCCCGCGTCCGGCAGGTCCGGGTGGACCACCTCCCCGGGGGGGGGGGGGGGGGGGGGGGGCGGGGGGGGGGGGGGGGGGGGGGGGG
>NZ_JBPQTL010000029.1:0-59549 GCF_051386295.1 Micromonospora sp. URMC 105
TCGGCACGGTCACCGACGTGGCCGACCCGGACCGGCTCGGGCGGGGCGGTGGTGAACCGGGTCAGGTGACCGTTGGCGTCGATGGTGTGCACCACCTCGGTCAGCACGTACACCCCGGCCACCGGGTCGGCGACCCCGGCCAGCTCGACGCGGCGGCCGGGGCGCAGCGCCGGGTCGCCCTCGGCGACCCCCTCGGCGGTGACCAGCGCGGCCACCCGGGCGTCCAGCCCGGCCTGGGCGATCGCGGCCAGCTCGTCGTCGCTGCGGCCCGGCTGGTCGACCGCCGTGCGCACCCCGTCCGCGCCGACGACCGCCGGGTCCGGGTCGAGCGGGATGCGCCGGCCGGTGCGCGCCACGTCGGCCCGCTGGCTGATCGGCTCGGCCCGCTGCGGATGCCAGCCCAGCGCCGCGCTCTCGGTGGCGGCCCGGTCCAGGTTGGCCGCGATCCGTACCGAGTGCAGGCTCCGGCCGAGGGTCAGCGGCAGCGGTTCGCCGTGACCGTCCAGGGTGACCAGCCGCAGCCGGTCGGAGTCGTCGGCGAGGTGCAGCCCGGCCCGGCCGGCGACCTCCAGCAGCAGGTCCAGGTCGCTGTGCCGGTGCTGGAGCACCCGCTCCAGGCGCGGTCCGTCGTCCTCGGCGTCGACGTCGAGCCCGGCCTCGGCGCACAGGTCCCGGGCCAGGTCGGCGGCGGTGACCGACTCGAAGACCCGCAACCGCTGCCGCTTGCGCAGCCGGTGCAGGGGCTGGTAGCCGCGCAGCCGGACCAGGGCGGCGCCGTCGGCGGCGTGCTCCACCTCGACGCAGGTCACCTCCCCGGAGAAGAGGGCGGCGTCGGCCAGCCGGACGTCGAGCGTCGCGCCGGTCGGCACCGCCGGGCCGGGGCCGAGGTCGAGCCCGGCCGGGCCGGGGCCGGCGGCGTACCCGACCTCGCACTGGGTCGGCTGGTCCAGCCGGGCGGCGACCCGCACCGACCGGAGCCGGCGCGCCTCCAGCGGTACGCCGTCGAGCAGCACCGTCGGCCAGGCGGTCACGGGGTACCTCCCGGCGGGGTCGGGGTGGTCGCGGCGGCGGTGAGCGGGGGCACCGCGAGGGCGGTACCGGCCGGCACGGTCAGCGGGTCGGTGATCCGGTTGTGCTCGGCGAGCAGCCGCCAGCGCAGCGGCGAGCCGAGCGCGTCGTGGGCGAGCAGGTCGAAGCGGACCCCGGAGTACCCGGGCACGGCGGAGCCGTCCCCGGCGGCCACCACCGCCGAGCCGGGCGCCGCGGTGGGGGTGCTGGCGGCGGCCAGTTCCTCGTCGAAGCCCTCCTGGGCCTCGTCGGCGGACTCCGCCACCCGAACCAGCTTCAGCCGCAGCCAGGACCGCCGGGGCGAGCCGCTGAGGGTGAACGCGTCGAACCGTTCGGCGATCGCGACGATGACGCCGGGCACGTTCCAGGTCTTGCCCCAGACCAGCCGGACCAGCGGCGGACGCAGCCAGCCGTGCGCGGCGGCGGAGTTCTCCGCCAGCATCCACAGCGGACGGGTGAGGGCGCGCACGTCCTCCGGGCGGGCCGGCGCGTCCACCAGGTCGGTGTCGAAGAGCAGGTCGAGCACCAGTTCGGTGCGGCCGCCGCCGGTGAAGACCAGCGGGTCGTCGGCGAGGCCGGCCCCGGTGAGCTGCCCGTCGCCGACGCCGCGCGGCCGTACCCCGGCCAGCCGGGTCACCTGCACGGTCTCCGGGTTGAGCAGGCAGTCCACCCGCACCCCGGACTCGTCGACCAGGAAGGCCACCCGTTCCATCAGGCCCCCCGCTGCTCGTGGTCGAGGCGGCGCAGCCGCTCACCGTCGTGGGCGTCGGGGGCCGGTCGCCACGCCGGGTCGTCGGGCAGCGCGGGCCACGGATCGGCGGCCCACGGCCCGGCCCGGCCCGCCGTGGTCGCTCCGGCCGGGGGTACGCCCTCCGCGCCGGTCCCGTCCGGCAGGACCGGCCACGGATTGGGCGCGGGGGCGGGCGGGACATTGGCGGGCCAGTTCTGGTCGAATCGCGCTGCCGGCCGGCGGTGGGTGGACCAGGATCGGCTGTCGAAGCCGATGTCCCCGATGGGCTGTCCGTCGTGCCCGACTGCGGTGGCGTGCTCGACCGCGGCTGCGGCATCGTCCGGACCGACCCTGCGCGTCCGGGCTCCCGCGACGTCGGCCGGGGTTCGGTCAGCCCTCCGCGCTCCCGTCGGCGCAGACCAGGGGGCTGGGAACCGGAGCGCGTCGATGCCGTCCCGGCCCGTCGCGTCCGGTCGGTACGCATCGGTTCCGGTGCCCGCCCGGCCGTCGGCTGTCGTGCCCGCGAAGGATGCGGTCGCCGGGAGCCGGCCGGTGGCCGGCTGGTCGACGGCGTCGATGCGCGGCTCGCCGGGACCGGGCGGCGGCAGTGCGTCCCGGTGCCGGTCGGCGCTGCCGTCGCCCGGCCCTGATCCGCCCGGACGGATCGGCCACCGCGATCGGGTGCAGTTGTTGTCGTGGGAGCGACAACAACTGCACCCGATCAGGCCGTCGGGCCGCGGGTGAGCGGCGGTGTCAGGCCCTGCGGACCGGTCGGCCTCGGCCGGCTGCCCACCGTGTCGCTCGGCCCGTCCGGACCGGTGGGGTGCTGATCGTCCGAGCCGGGTAGAGGCCGGCGGCGGTCCCGGTGGGGCGTCCGGCGCCGCGGCTCCCGTCCCGCCGGCCGGGCCAGGGCCGGGCGACGTGCCGTCGACCGGAAGGCTCGGCGCGGCGGTGCCGTCGACGCCGTCGGGCCGGTTGCTCGCCGTTTCGGCGTGGAAACCGGGGGCCACTCCGGAGTCGCCGGCGCACGAGCCCACGCCCGTGCCCGGCCGGTACCCCACGCCGGTGCCCGGATCGCCGGGCCGACAGCCCATGCCCGTGCCCGGATCGCCGGGCCGGTGGCCCACGCCCGTGCCGGGCTCGCCGGTCCTGCCTGCGCCCCGGGCGTGGGGCGATGAGCCGGCGGTGCCGTCGGGACGGCTCGGCGATGAGCCCGGGACTCCATCGCGGTCGCCGTGCCACCTGAGGTCGGCGGCGGCGGGGTCGCCGGGCCGTGCGCCCCCGTCGAGGTGGCCCCGCCACTGGCCAACGTCGGAGCCACCCGACCACGAGCCGGCAGCCGCGTCGGCGTCACCGGGCCACGAGCCGGCGCCAGGCCTCGACCGCACCGGGCCGGTCGAGGGCGGCGTGCCGGAGCCGGCGGGTACGTCGGCCAGATCGCCCCAAGGGTCGGACGGACCCGGCGGCGGTTCGGCGTCCGGCAGGGCGTCCGGGTCGACGTCCAGGCCGCGCAGCAGGCCGGGGGCGTGCGCGGCGACCAGGCGCAGCCAGTGCTCCGGCGGCTGGCCCGGCCGGCGCGGCACCTCCCGCGTCGCCTCGGCCGGCGGCAGGTCCGGCGCGGGCGGTGGGCCACCGGCGGTCGGGGCGGGATCCCACCGCTCGACCGCGTCGGCGGCGACCCGGAGCTGCCGGGCCAGCCAGCTACGCGGTCCTGGGCGCGGCGGCGGCACTGCCCGACTCCAGCTCCAGACCCTCGTACGCCAGGGTCAGCGCCTCGATGGCGATCTCCTGGGAGAGGGTGTGCAGGTGCGCGCCGCGCCACCGCATCGGCCACGCGTTGATCATGTTCCAGCGCAGCGCCTCGCTGGTGCCGGCGGCGTCGAGCAGCACCACCGAGACGTTGCGCCGGTTCACCGTCCCCCGGGCCGCGGCCTGCACCCAGTCCCACAGCTCGCGGGAGGAGGTGAGCCCGAAGTGCAGGGTCACCGGGGCGTAGTCGACCTGGCCGGGTACGGCCCGGATCCGGTCGTTGCCGGCCTCCCGGTACGCCCGCCGGGCGATCGTCACCTCCAAGCCGCTGACCTCGGTGAAGTGTCCGTTGGTGATGCCGTTGATGAGCAGCTTGAAGTTGTAGGCCCGGTACGGGTCGACCGGCGCGCCCGGTTGCGGCGTGGCGGGGGTGGTCATGTCAGCCTCCGATCGTCTCGGTCTCGGTGCCACCGGCCCACTGGCTCAGCTTGAACACCACGAACTCCGCGGGCTTGACCACCGCGATGCCGATGTGGGCGACCACCATGCCGGCGTCGCGGACGTCGGCCGGGTTGGTCTCCTCGTCGCACTTGACGAAGAACGCCTCCTCGGGCGTGCGCCCCAGCAGGGCCCCGTCGCGCCAGACCCGGGTGAGGAAGGCGCCGATGTCGCGCCGGATGGAGCGCCACAGCGAGAAGTCGTTCGGCTCGAAGACCATCCAGCGGGTGCCGTTGGCGATCGCCTGCTCGATGGAGATGGAGAGCCGCCGCACGTTGAGGTAGCGCCACTCGCTGGCCTCGGCGGCGAGCGTACGGGCGCCCCACACCCGGATGCCCTCGCCGGCGAAGTAGCGGATCACGTTGACGCCCTTCGGGTTGAGCACGTCGTGCTCCGGGCGGGTGACCAGGTACTCCAGGTCGACCGCCCCGCGTACCGGCTCGTTGGCCGGTGCCTTGTGCACCCCGCGCAGCCCATCCGTGCGGGCCCAGATGCCGGCCATGTGGCCGCTGGGCGGGGTGAGCACCAGCTCGCCGCTGAGCGGGTCGCGCACCCGCAGCCAGGGGAAGTAGCAGGTGCCGAAGTCCGACTGCCGGGGCCGGTACGCGGCGGTGCCGCCACCGTCGTCGTCGGCCGGTTTCGCCGTACCCTCGGCGGGTTTGCCGTCGGCGGCGCGGGGGGCGCGGGCGGAGCTCGGGGTGGCGACCCGGGTCAGCGCCGAGATGTCGTCGATGCCCGGGGACGGGTCGCAGATCGCCACCATGGTGCGCAGCCGCTCGGCCATGCTCAGCAGCGCCTCGTGCGAGACCGGGTCGTGGAAGCCGGGGGCGGCGAGGATGCTGACCTCGTCCACGGCCTCCAGCAGTTGCAGGCCGGCGCGGCGCTGGCCGCCGCCGGTGAGCTGGCCGCCCTCGCCGACGTTGACCACCCAGCACCGGGTCCCGCCGTTGTCGAGGAAGCCGAAGACGGCGCGGGCCAGCGGGGTGCTCTCCGGGCGCTCGCCGGCGGCGTAGAGCCGCAGGAACTCCGACCAGCTGTTCACCGGCAGCGCCCGGTCCACGTGGGCGCCGCGGTCCGGGGCGATGCCGACGAACGCGGCGGTGCTCATGCCGACCGGCCCGATCGGGCGGGCCCCGCTCGGCACCTCCTCGACGTAGATGCCGGGGGAGAAGTAGTTGGGCATCGGTCCTCCTGGTGCGCGGGGCGGTCCGGGTCAGCGGGCCGGGGGTTCGCAGACGATGACGAGGTCGGCCGCGGCCGGGTCGACCTCGGCGGTCAGGGTGTGGCCGCGGCCGACCAGGCGCAGCCGGACCGGGCCGGGTCGCTCCGGGTCGTCCGGTACGCCGGTGAGCCGGAACCGGCCGGCCGGGTCGGTGTGCGTGGCCTGCCCGGTGCCGACCAGCTCGACCCGCATCGCGGCGAGGGGCTGTTGCTGCGGGCCGACCACCCGGCCGTCCAGGGTGCGCATCGGCAGCTGCCGCAGCCGCAGCGGGCGCAGCACCGGCGGCGCCGTCGGCAGCGGCCGGGCCACCTGCGCCGGTACGTCGATCAGCAGCGCCGGCCGGGGCGGCACGCCGAACGCCCGCCAGAGGCCGGGGTCGCCGGCCTCCAGCAGCACCTCCGGCTCGCCGCCGGCGACGGCGGCGGCGAGCACCCGGTCCAGCCGGGGCAGCGCCGCCGGGCCGCCGGCGCAGAGCAGGTAGCGCACCGTGAAGCGGTACGGCTCCCGGTTGCCGGTGCCGCGGGTCTGCCGGCCGGGCCGCAGGTCCAGCGGCCAGAGCGTCAGCCCGTCGGCGGGTCCGCCGTCGGCGGGCGGGCCGACCGGGACGACCTCGCCCGCCGCCATGGCCAGCCACGCCGCCAGGTCGGCGGTGGCCGCCTCGACCGGTCCACGCCCGTCGTCGGTCATCGCGGCGGGGTCCCCTGGATCCGGTACGCGATCGCCTCGTTCCACACGTGCGGGTAGACGCCGATCTCGAAGTACCGGGTGAAGCGGTTGATCGGCGCGTTGGTGTGGTCGTGCCAGAGCAGCCACACCGGGGCGATGGTGAAGAGCACGTAGTTGAGCAGGACCAGCGGGATGTAGAGCGGGCCGAGCAGCCGGCCCTGGAAGATGTGCACGTCCTCGTGCCGCTGGATGCCCGCGTTGGAGCCGGCGCAGACCGTGCCGATGGTGGTGGCGTACCGCGGGGAGACGCCCTCCACGACGTTGACCCGGCAGCTGTGCTGCGAGGTGGTCCGGTCGAGCTGGTGGCCGAAGATCAGGTGCACGGCGAGGTAGACCGCGCCGACGGCGGTGTTCAGCAGGCTCCAGGTGTGGTCCACCACGAAGAGCCAGACGCCGCGGGCGTCCGGGCCGTAGACCCGGGCCGAGGCGACCGCCCAGCCGAACGGGCCGCCGACGAGCAGCCCGGCGACGGCGCCGATCAGCAGGCCGAGGGTGCCGCCGGCCCAGCCGCCGAGCGCGGCGCCGAGGACGATGTGGACGGCGGCGCTGATGATTCCGAAGACCATGACGCTCACCTCTCTCAGACCCAGGAACGGATGTAGCGGGGCTCGCCGCCGCCCTGGGCGATCCGGGCCGGCGACGCCTGCGTCGCCTGCCGGTTGCCCGGGGGCAGTTGGTTGATGCCGAGGGCGGCGGAGAAGATGATCAGCCCGTTGAAGAACGCGATGATCCACTTTTCGGCGCCGGCGTCCGCGGCGAACGCCGCGGTCAGGTAGGACAGCGCCAGGGCGACGCCCAGGGCGATCCACTTGCGGGCCTTGTCGCCCGCGGGTCCGAGCAGCCCGCCGACGACGTTGGCGGTCAGCAGGGTGGCGGCGCTCGCGCCGGTGAGGCTGCCGAGGGCGGGCCAGGTGAAGAGATCGTTCATGGCGATCTCCCTTCGGGTGGTGCCGGGAGGGGGTGTGGTGGTGGTGAGGTGCGGCGGCGGGCGAGGCGGACCGGGCCCGACCGCCCGGGTGGTGGCGTGATCCGACCCGCGGAGGTCAGACCGGCCCCGGATGCTGCGCCGGTGGCGTCGCGGCCGGCGTGCCGGGCGTACCCGACGGCGTCGAGGCGGCGGTCGCGGGACGGCGGCGTCGGCGCAGCAGCAGGACGGCGACGACCGCGCCGGCCAGGAGCAGGACGAGCACGGCCCCGACGACCAGGAGCCAGGGGAATGAGCCGGCCGAGTCACCGCCGGTGGCGGCGGCCCCGGACGGCGAGGGCTTCGGCGGGGCCTCGGCCACCGCCCGCAACTCGGCCGGCTTGTCGCGGTTGGCGCCGACCTTCCAGGTGACCGAGCGGCCGGTGACCGTGCCGTTGGTGTCGAGCACGCGGCCGGGGAAGGTCACGGAAATCTCGAACGACATCAACTGCATGAACGCGGCCTGGTTCCGTGGATCCTGTTCGGCCACTTTCCCGCCGTATTTCTTCGGATCGAGCGGGATGGTGAATCGGTAGAGATCGCCGTCCCGGACCAGTTTCACGCTCTCGCCGCTGAATTTCTCCAACGGAGTGCGGCGGTAGGTGATCTGGGAACCGTAGTAGCGCTCGTCCTCGTAGACGCGCTCCTCGCCCGCCGGCAGGGCGGGGATGTTCTGCCGCAGCTCGGCAAAGCCGACCTGCACCGTCCTGTTGTTGCTGGTCAACAGCCGCTTCTCGGCGGTCAGCAGCAGCTGCCCGTCGATCGTGTCGTCGGCGTTGACGGTCAGGCCGATGTGGAGCTGCATGCATCCGGTGAGCAGTGCCACCAGGGCGAGACACACCGCCAGGCGGAATGCCCTGCCGCGGTCGAGTCCCGTATTCATGCCAGCAGTGTGTGTGATCGCCCTCACTATCCGCAGTCAGCGATCAGTCACAACCGTGTCACCGATCTTACCGGCCCGCTCTCCCTTTCGGCTGACACCGAAAATGGGCGCGGTCGGTATTCTGGAGGGTTGGCCCGGCGCAATTTCGACGCTCCGCCTCGGGAGGTCGGTGACGGAATACGGCCAGGGTGGACGGTGCCCCGTCGCGTGCCGCCGCCAGGCGACGGGCCGACCCGACGGCGGCGGGCCGGCATCGAGGTGTGGCTGTGCGAAACGCTTGCCGAACCGATCCTGGATATCTAGTATCCAGGATATGAAGATGGCCGAGGGCGTCGAGTGGGCGCTGCACAGCTGCCTCAACATGACCTGGCTGGAGCCGGGGCGAGCGGTGTCGGCCGCCCGGCTGGCCGCGTTCTACGGGCTCCCCGCGGCATACCTCAACAAGCAGTTGCAGGCCCTGGTGCGGGCCGGGATCCTCCAGTCCGTCTCCGGTCCGCGCGGCGGGTTCCGACTGGCCCGCGCCCCCGAGGAAATCACCCTGCTCGACGTGGTGACCGCCATCGAGGGGGCGGAGGAGGCCTTCCGCTGCGCGCAGATCCTCCGCCAGGGGCCGGGAGGACGCGCCGACGTCGACTACCGGCAGGCCTGCCTGATCTCCCAGGCGATGCGCCGCGCCGACCTGGCCTGGCGGCGGGAGCTGGCCGGACAGACCCTCGCGCAGCTGCGGGAGGCGGTCGGTGACCGCTACCCGGACACCCCGGCGAACACCCGTGAGCGCCTCGTCGCGCCCCCGTCCTGACCATCGTTGCCATCGAAAGGCGAGCACCAATGACCACGGCACCCCTGCATGTCCGCGCCGACGACGCCACCGTCCTCGCCGACGGTCCGACCAGCCTGATCACGCTGCTCGGCGACGCCGGCGAGACCGGCGGCGCGCTCACCGCCAACCGGGCCACCTTGCACACCGGCTCGCCCGGCGCCCCACCGCACCTGCACACCCGCGCCGCCGAGACCTTCTTCGTCCTCGACGGGGTCCTCGACGTGCTGGTGGCCGATGAGATCCGCACCCTGCGCCGCGGCGACTTCCTGCTCGTCCCCGCGCACACCCCGCACGCCTTCGCCCCGGCCCGCGGCGAGTCCGCCGACGTGCTGGTGGTCTTCACCCCCGGTATCGACCGGTTCGACTACTACCGGCTCCTCGAGCGGGTGTACCGGGGCGAGGCCGACCCGGCCGAGATCGCCGCCAGCGGACAGCGCTACGACAACCACTACGTCGACAGCCCGCTGTGGCGCGACCGCCCCTGACCGCGCCGCCCGCCGGGCCCGCCGCGGCGGGCCCGGCGACTAGGCTGAGACGGGTGCACCCCGTCGCCTGCGTGCTGCTCGTCGACCCGGCCGGCCGGCTGCTGTTGCAGCTGCGCGACGGGCACGCCCCGTACCACCCGCACGTCTGGGGGCTGCCGGGCGGGCACTGGGAGCCGGGGGAGACGGTCGCGGAGACCGCGGCCCGCGAGCTGTACGAGGAGAGCGGGCTGCGCCCCGACGGCGAACTGCGCCTCTTCGCCAGCCAGGAGGTGCCGGAGGTGAGCCGGGTGAAGCACTACTTCTGCGGCTCCACCCGGGCCCGGCAGGAGGACGTGGTGCTCGGCGAGGGCGCGGCGATGCTCTTCGTCCCGGCCGGCGAGGTGCTCGACGGCCGGCCGTACACCCCCGGCACCGTCGAGGTGCTGACCCGTTTCCTGGTCTCGCCCGAGTACGCCGGCCTGGCCGCCGCCGCTCGCTGACCGCCCGATCCGTCGCAGCCCGGGCCGGGCTGCCTCAGTCGCGCGGCGGGCGCCAGTCGGCGTGCCGGGCCGCCTGACGCAGCGCGACGCGGGACGGGACGAGCCGGATCAGGGTGTCGCGGAGCGCGACCGCGACCGGGTGGTCCAGCTGCTGGCCGACGCGGCCGGCGCGGGCCGAGGCCCGGGCCACCGACTGGCTGCGCGGGCGGCGTTCCCGGTCGTAGCGGGCGAGCGCGGCGTCGAGGTGCGCGGGGCCGCCGGCGCAGGCCACCCCGAGGGTGACCGCGTCCTCGATCGCCTGGCAGGCGCCCTGACCCAGGTACGGGGTCATCGCGTGCGCCGCGTCGCCCAGCAGCGCCACCCGGCCCCGCACGTACGTCGGCAGCGGCGTGCCGAGGTGGTACAGGTCGTGTCGCAGCACCTGCTCGGGCCGGGTGGCGGCCAGCAGCGCCGGGATCGGGTCGTGCCAGTGGCCGAAGCGCTTCCGCACGGCGGCCAGCTCGTCGGGGGCCCGGCCGCCGGGCGGGGCGGTGACGGCGGCGTACCAGTAGACGTGGTCCGCGCCGAGCGGCACCATGCCGAACTCCGCGCCCGGACCCCAGCTCACCGCGGTCGGCAGCGGCTCGGACCACCGGATCGCCGCCCGCCAGGCGGTCGCCCCGGCGTACACCGGTGCGGGGTGCTCCGGCCAGAGCCGGGCGCGCACGACCGAGCGCAGCCCGTCGGCGCCGACCACCAGGTCGGCCGCCAGCTCGGCGGGCTCGTCGTGCCACCGGTGCTGCACCACGGCGCCGTCGGGGCCGGTCGTCACGTCGACCACCTCGGCGTCGGTGCGCAGCGCGGCCGGCGGCAGGGCGTCGCGCAGCACGGCGTGCAGCCGGCCCCGGTGCACGCCGAGGGCGGTCGTGCCCACCTGCCGGGTCAGCTCGGCGGCGGCCACCCGGGACAGCCAGCGTCCACTGCGGGTCCGCAGCCCGCCAGGGGCCTCGGCCCGGCCGTGCGCGCGCACCGCCTCCCCGACGCCGAGCGCGTCCAGCCCGCGCAGTGCGTTGGACATCAGGGTCAGCCCGGCGCCCACCTCGCGCAGCTCGGGCGCGCGCTCGAGCACGGTGATCCGCCAGCCCGCCCGGTGCAGGGCGAGGGCGGCGGCCAGCCCGCCGATGCCGCCGCCGACCACCACCGCGTGTCCGTCCATGCCGACCGCCCTTCTACACCTGTAGAAGTTCATACTACAACTGTAGAACGACGACGAGGAGGCCCGGGATGAGCGGTCGGTCCGCGCGGGTGGCGGCGTTGGCCGACGCGGCCATCGCGCTGCTCGCCGAGGGCGGGATGCGGGCACTCACCCACCGGGCCGTCGACACCCGGGCCGGGGTGCCGCTGGGCACCACCTCGGCGTACCTGCGGACCCGGCAGGCGCTGATCGAGGCGGTGGTGCGCCGCCTGGTCGACCTGGACCAGGCCGACCTGGCCGACCGGGAACTGCCCACCGAGGCGCCGCCGGCCGGGCCGCCGCCCCGGCTCACCCCGGCCGACCTCGACCGGCTCGCCGAGGCCACGGCGCAGGTGCTGGACCGCTGGCTCACCACCGGCCGGGACCGCAGCCTGGCCCGCTACGCCTGCCTGCTGGAAGCCGTGCACCGGCCCGAGCTGCGCCGGATCCTGACGCACGGCACCGTGCTGCGCGAGCAGGCCCGGGCGCTGCTGGCCGGCGCCGGGGCGGCCGACCCGCGGCGGCAGGGCGACCAGTTCGTGGCCTTCGTCGACGGGCTGCTCTTCGACCGCCTCGTCGGCGCCGGCGCGCTCAGCGCGCCCCCGCCCGGCAGCCCGGAGAGCCGCGAGGACCTGCGCGCCGCCGTACGCGCCCTGCTCCGCGCCTTCACCGGCGCCTGACCCGTGCGGACGACGCCCGCTCCGACCGGCCGCGTCGTGGCGCGGATCGAGGGGGTCAGCCGGCCGGGGTCCGGGTGCGATGCTCCCGGGGGCTGATGCCGCGTACCCGGCGGAAGGCGGTGCTCAGCGCGAACGGGCTGCCGTAGCCGACCCGGCGGGCCACCGCGCCGAGCGTGGCGTCCGGCTCACGCAGCAGGTCCGCCGCGAGGCTCAGCCGCCAGCCGATGAGGTACGCCATCGGCGGCTCGCCGACCAGTTCGGTGAAGCGGCGGGCCAGCGCGGCCCGGGACACCCCGACCTCGGCGGCCAGCGACGCCACCGTCCAGGGGCGCGCCGGATCGGCACGCAGCAGGCGCAGGGCCGGCCCGACCACCGGATCGGCCGCCGCCGCGTACCAGGAGGGGGTCGCGCCCGGCCGGTCGAACCAGGTCCGCAGGACGGCGATCAGCAGCAGGTCGAGCAGCCGGTCCAGGACGGCCTCCTGCCCGGGGGAGTCGCGCACCACCTCCTCGGCGAGCAGCCCGACCAGCGGGCTGCGCCACTCGTCGGCGCGGACCACCAGCAGCGCGGGCAGGGCGGCGAGCAGCCGCCGGTTGACCTCGCCCGGCAACTGGTACGTCCCGGTCAGCAGCGCCGTCCCGCCCGGCGTCCCGGTGCCCCAGGTCCGCACCCCCGCCGCCGGGGTGGTGGTGAACGGCTCGCCGCGCAGGGTGGTGCACCGCTGGCCCGGATGGATGACCACCTGCGGTGCGGTGGCCGGGTCGTCGGCGACGGTGTACCCGTCCGGGCCGCGCAGCACCGCCACGTCGCCGGGGCGCAGCAGCTCGGCCGGGCTGGCGTCGGGCACCACCCAGGCGGTGCCGCGCACCACGGCCACCACGGTCAGCGGGGCCCGGTCCTCGATGCGCAGCGCGAACGGCGGGTCGAGCAGCGAGCGGAGCAGGAACGCGCCCCGGGCGCGGGGGCCGTCGAGCAGCCCGGTCAGCGGATCCACAGCGGCGATCGTAGACGCGCGCGTATGCCCGCACGACGGCGAACCATTCAGCGTCTCACCGCCGATCGGTTGACTGTCCCCATGACGGAACACCTGACGACACTCGTCCTCGGCGGCACCGGCAAGACCGGCCGGCGGGTCGCCCGGCGGCTCACCGCGCTCGGCGTACCCACCCGGATCGGCTCGCGGGCCGGCGCGCCCCCCTTCGACTGGACCGACCGGGACACCTGGGCCCCGGCGCTGCGCGGCGCCGGCGCGGTCTACCTCGCGTACCAGCCGGACCTGGCCGCGCCCGGCGCCGTCGAGGCGGTGGGCGACCTCGCCCGGCTGGCCGTCGCGCACGGCGTGCGGCGGGTGGTGCTGCTCTCCGGGCGCGGCGAGCCCGAGGCGGCCGAGGCCGAGCGGGCCGTCGCCGCCGGCGGGGTCGACCCCACGGTGCTGCGGGCCAGCTGGTTCGCCCAGAACTTCAGCGAGGGACACCTGGTGGAGCCGGTGCGCGCCGGCGTGCTCGCGCTGCCCGTCGGTGACGTGCCGGAGCCCTTCGTCGACGCCGACGACATCGCCGAGGTCGCCGTCGCCGCCCTGACCACTGACCGGCACGCCGGCCGGACGTACGAGCTGACCGGCCCCCGGCTGCTGACCTTCGCCGAGGCGGTCGCCGAGATCGCCGCCGCCGGCCGCCCCGTGCGGTTCGTCCCGGTCACCAGCGCCGCGTACGCGGCCGAGCTGACCGCCGCGGGCGTCGCAGCGGAGGAGGTGGCGCTGCTGACGTACCTGTTCACCGAGGTCCTCGACGGCCGCAACGCCCGGCTGGACGACGGCGTCCAGCGGGTGCTCGGCCGCCCGCCGCGCGACTTCCGGGCGTACGCGGAGCAGGCGGCCGCGGCCTGGCGCCCCTGACCGCCGGGGCGGGTCGACGGGCCCGCGCCTGACCAGCATGTGGTAAGGAGCGCATCCCGCTTGTGGTCGTGACGATTCCGGTGTGTGATCGACAGCGAGACGTCGTATCACCGGAAGGACTGCACGTGAGCCCACTCCTCACCGCGCCGAGCCCCGCCGTACCCGGGCGGGTGCTGGCCGCCCGCACCGGCGTCGCGGTGGTCTTCGCCCTCAACGGCCTCGCCGTCGCGTCCTGGTTCTCCCGGGTCCCGGCGGTCCGCGAGGCCCTCGGGCTCAGCGCCGGCCGGCTCGGCCTGCTGCTGCTGGCCATGTCCGGCGGCGCGGTGCTGGCCCTGACCACCGCCGGACTGGTGACCCAGCGCCTCGGCGCGGCCCGCACGGTGGTGGCGTCCACCGTGCTGGTGGCGGTCGGGATGGCCGGGGTCGGGGTGGCCACCGGCGTGGCCGGCTCGCTGCCCGGCGTCGCGGTCGGCCTGTTCGCCCTCGGCTACGGCTCCGGTACCTGCGACGTGGCGATGAACGTCGAGGGCGCCGCGGTCGAGAAGCGGCTGGGACGCACGATCATGCCGCGCTTCCACGCCGCCTGGAGCCTCGGCTCGGTGGCCGGCGCCGCCATCGGCGCCGGGGCCGCCCGCCTCGCCGTGCCGATCGACGTGCACCTGGCGGTGCTGGCGGCGGTCGTGCTCGGCGGCACCCTGCTCGGCGCCCGGGCGTTCCTGCCCGCCCAGCCCACCGGCGATTCCGCCGCCTCCCGGCGCGGTGGCCTGCTCGCCGCCTGGCGGGAGCCGCGCACCCTGCTCCTCGGCCTGCTGGTGCTGGTGATGGCGTTCGCCGAGGGCAGCGCCAACGACTGGCTCGCGGTCGCCTTCGTCGACGGGTACGGCACGAGCGAGGCCGTCGGCGCCGCCGTCTTCGCGGTCTTCGTCACGGGTATGACGCTCGGCCGGACCGTCGGCACCGTGGCCCTCGACCGCTGGGGACGGGTGCCGGTCCTGGTGGCCACCATCCTGCTCGCCGCGTTCGGCGCGGCGGTGGCGGTGCTGGCCGGCTCCGGGCCGGTGGCGATCGCCGGCGTGGCGCTCTGGGGGCTCGGCGCCTCGCTGGGCTTCCCGGTGGGGATGAGCGCCGCCGCCGACGACGAGGAGCGGGCGCCGGCGCGGGTCAGTGTGGTCGCGGTGCTGGGCTACACGTCGTTCCTCGCCGGGCCGCCCCTGCTCGGCCTGCTCGGCGACCGGGTCGGCATTCTGAACGCGCTGCTGGTGGTGCCGCTGCTGCTGCTGCCGACCCTGGCTCTGGTGCCGGTGACCCGCCCGCCGGCGCACCCCGCCAGCAGATAAAACCTAACAGCGACCGGCCGCAGGCGGTATCGGGTGCGCGGCCGACTGCGCCGCGCACCCGCGCTGGCTAGGGTCGCCGGATGCCTACCGACGAGATCACCGCGACCGCCGCGGGCAGCTGGACCCTGGGTGACCGCGCCGTGCGCCGGATGGGGTTCGGCTCCATGCGGACCACCGCCGACCCCGACCCCGGCCGCGCCGTCCGGGTGCTGCGCCGCGCCGTGGAGCTGGGCGTGAACCACATCGACACCGCCGCCTTCTACGTCTCGCCCGGCGGCACCCTCGACGTCGGCACCGGCCCCGCCCGGTACGCCACCGAGCTGATCCGCGCCGCGCTCGCCCCGTACCCGGAGGACCTGGTGATCACCACCAAGGTCGGCTTCGCGTACGACCCGGCGACCGGGCTGCGCGAGGACGTCACGCCCGCCGGGCTGCGCGCCCAGGTGGAGGAGAACCTGCGCCGGCTCGGCCGCGACCACCTCGACGTGGTGAACCTGCGCATCGTCAAGCGGCCCGGGCGGGACTCGGTCGCGGAGTCCTTCGGCGTGCTGGCCGAGCTGCGCGACGCCGGGCTGATCCGCCACCTCGGGCTCTCCAACGTCCGCCTCGACCACCTCGACGAGGCGCAGGCCGTCGCCCCGGTGGTCTGCGTGCAGAACAGCTACGCCATCGACAACCGGGGCGACCAGGACGCCCTGCTGCGCGAGTGCGGCTCGCGCGGAGTGGCGTACGTGCCGTTCTTCGCCCTCGCCGGCACCCGGCGGGAGGCGGGCGCGGCGGCCGAGCACGTCACCGCCGTCCACGCCGTCGCGCGGGCCCACGGCGTCACCCCGCACCAGGTCCGCCTCGCCTGGACCCTGCACCAGGGGCCGCACGTGCTGGCCATCCCCGGCACCGGCGACGAGGCACACCTGGCGCAGAACGTCGCGGCCGGGGCGCTGCGGCTCTCCGCCGAGGAGCTGGCCGCGCTCGGCTGAGTACCCACGGTCAGGTCACTGTCACCGTCCTCGCAGCGGACTGCCAGGCCAGGGTGCTCCACTGGAGGGACGCCGAGGAGAGGAGCGGGCAGATGGGCTGGTTCAACCGGCGGTTGCGGACCGCCGTCCCCACCCCGACCAAGCTCGACCGGGAGGCCACCCTCGAGGACCTGACCGCGCTGGAGCAGTTCGTGACGAGCCGGCACGGCGTGGAGTTCTACCTGGAGCCGGAGACCATCGCCACCGACACCACGGTGGTGGCGATCGCCCACGACGGCGAGTGGATCCGCCGCCGTACCGGCACGCCGCAGGCGGCGGCGAAGCTGGCCGGCCGGCACGCCGTGCCGCTCTACGAGGCGACGAAGACCGGATATCCGGAGCGGATGCGGGTCTGGAACCGGGCCCACCCGGAACGCCGGATGCGCTGACCGCTCACCCCTGCACGGCGGCCCGGGCCTCGTCGAGGGTCATCGGGTCGGCGTGGCTGGAGACGTACCAGTGGTAGCGGTCGTCGAGCAGCCGGCGTACCAGCGCCAGGTCGGGGGCGTCACCGTCCTGGCGCAGGTGCCACGGCGGCGGGTAGAAGCAGTCGCCGAGCAGCATGACCCCCGAGTCGGGCACCAGCACCACCGTCGAGTCCGGGGCGTGCCGGCCGCCGACGTGACGCAGCCGTACGCCGGTGGGCAGCTCCAGCTCGTCGGTGAAGGTGCGGGTGGGCGGCAGCACCGCGAAGTCGTCCCAGGAGTCCATGGCCAAGGCGCGGGCCCGGAAGCTGGGGCCCAGGCGCGGCTCGGCGCGGACCTGCTCGCGTAGGTAGCGATGGCTCCACGGGCGGGCCGCCTCCGCGCGCAGCAGACGCTCCCCGGCGAGGTGGCCGACGATTTGCACGCCCGGCCAGGCGCAGGCGCCCCACACGTGGTCCCAGTGGTGGTGGGTGTAGACCAGCCAGCGCGGCTCGGGCAGCCCCGCCGCCGTCAGCGCGGCGCGGATCTCCCGGGCGTGGCCCGGGCTCTGCCCGGCGTCGACCAGCACGCTGCCGCGCTCGTGGGTGATCAAGGCCACGCTCGGCCGGACGGCCTCCGGGTCGGGATCGCCCGGGTAGTGCCAGACCCGGCCGGCGAGATGGTGGAACGTGGGGTCGGCGATGGCTGGGGTCCTTTCCCGATCGACCGTCGACGCTTTGGCCGGCGGGACCGATCGTAGGCGCCCGGTCCCCGGTCGATGGCCCCGGCGCCGACGCTGACCGGCGGATACCCGCCCGCACCGTCCCCTTTGCTCTGCTGCCGCCCCGGCGACGGCGCAGCGTTGCCGGTGTCGCCTCCGGGGCAGCAGAGCAAAGGGTGCGCGGCATCGAGGCCGGACATTGTCCGACGTGCGGGAAAAGGCGCCGGTGATCGCCGGGCTTCGATGGGCCGGCGCGTTCGGTGCCGCCCCGGGCGGCGTTGACCCGACGCCGAGGGGTGTGGCAGCATTCGCGGCCTGACGGCAGTGAAGGAAGCCGGTGCGATTCCGGCGCGGTCCCGCCACTGTCACCGGGGAGCGATCCCCCCTCGCGAGTCACGGCCGTGTTCCTGCGGCTTGGAAGGCCGGGGGAGAGCGTCGATCCGGAAGCCAGGATACTTCGGCCGTCGAGTGACCCAAGGGCGTGGACACCCGAGGAGGACCCGATGACGCGCAGCGTCTCCACCGTCGACGAGCTCCGTCGTACCCGTTCCGTGTGCTGTGTCGCGCCCCCGCCCGGCCGCGCCGTCGCGCCGGCCACCGGCCCGGACACCCCGACCGGGGCCCGCTCCCCGCGTACCGCCGTTCACCGCTGACCTCCGCGCCGTGCCGCCCACCGGCTGACCGCCGGTGACCGGCCCGGCGGTTCGTCGTACCCGCTGAACTGCGCCCCCCTCGCCCCGCCCGACCGTCCCCGCGCCGGTCCGGGCGTTACTCTCCGGAGCCGTCCGTGCGCATCCTGCTGCTCTCCACCGCCGACACCGACCTGCTCGCCGCCCGCGCCAGCGGCGCCGGCTACCGGCTGGCCAACCCCGCCCGGGTCGCCGCCGACACCGTGCCGGCGCTGCTCGACGGGGTCGACCTCGCCGTCGTACGCCTGCTCGGCGGCCGGCAGGCGTGGCCGGACGGGCTGGCCGCCGTGCTCGCCTCCGGCGTGCCCACGGTCGTGCTCGGCGGTGAGGCGGTGCCCGACGCGGAGCTGATGGCCGTCTCCACGGTGGCCTCCGGGGTGGCCACCCAGGCGCTGTCCTACCTGGTCGAGGGGGGCCCGGCGAACCTGGCCGAGCTGGCCCGCTTCCTCTCCGACACGGTGCTGCTCACCGGCGAGGGCTTCGATCCGCCCGCGCCCACCCCGGCCTACGGCGTCCACGGTGACCGGACCGCCGGAGTGTCGGCGGCGGCCGGCGCGGCCACGGCGGCCCGCCCCACCGTCGGGATCGTCTTCTACCGGGCGCACGCCCTCGCCGGGAACACCGGCTTCGTCGACGTGCTCGCCGACGCGGTCGAGGCGGCCGGCGGCGATCCGCTGCCGATCTTCTGCGGCTCACTGCGCGGGCTGCGCCCCGGCGAGGGGCCGCTGCCCCTCTTCGCCCGCTGCGACGCCCTGGTCGTCACCGTGCTCGCCGCCGGCGGCGCCGTGGCCGCGGACGCCTCCGGCGGGGGCGACGAGGACGCCTGGGACGTCGGCGCGCTCGCCGCCCTCGACGTGCCGATCGTGCAGGCGCTCTGCCTCACCAGCACCCGGGAGCAGTGGGCCGGCAGCGACGCCGGACTCTCCCCGTTGGACGCCGCGATGCAGGTGGCCATCCCCGAGTTCGACGGGCGGATCGTCACCGTGCCGTTCTCGTTCAAGCGCATCGACGCCGACGGGCTCTCGGTCTACGCCGCCGACGCGGAGCGGGCCGCCCGGGTGGCCGGCATCGCCGTCCGCCAGGCCCGCCTGCGGCACGTGCCCAACGCCGACAAGCGCCTAGCGGTCGTGCTCAGCTCGTACCCGACCAAGCACTCCCGGGTCGGCAACGCCGTCGGACTGGACACCCCCGCCTCGGCGGTACGCCTGCTCACCGCCCTCGCCGAGGCCGGCTACGACCTGGGCGACGAGCCGGTCCCCACCGACGGGGACGCGCTGATCCACGCGCTGATCGCCGCCGGCGGGCACGACGTCGAGTGGCTCACCCCGGAGCAGCTCGCCGCCGCCGAGGCGCGGGTGCCCGGGCCGACCTACCGGCGCTGGTTCGCCCGGGTGCCGGCGCCGCTGCGGGAGCGGATGCGCACCCACTGGGGCGAGCCGCCCGGCGAGCTCTACACCGACGGCGACGACCTGGTCCTGGCCGGGCTGCGCTTCGGCAACGTGGTGCTGATGATCCAACCGCCGCGCGGCTTCGGCGAGAACCCGATCGCGATCTACCACGACCCCGACCTGCCGCCCAGCCACCACTACCTGGCCGCGTACCGCTGGCTGGCCGCGCCGGTGGCCGACGGCGGCTTCGGCGCGGACGCGGTGGTGCACCTCGGCAAGCACGGCACCCTGGAATGGCTGCCCGGCAAGGGCCTCGGGCTGGCCGCCGACTGCGCCCCCGACGCGGTCCTCGGCGACCTACCGCTGGTCTACCCGTTCATCGTCAACGACCCCGGCGAGGGGACCCAGGCCAAGCGGCGGGCGCACGCCGTCGTCGTCGACCACCTCGTGCCGCCGATGGCCCGCGCCGAGACGTACGGCGACCTGGCGCGGCTCGAACAGCTCCTCGACGAGTACGCAGGAGTGCAGGCGCTCGACCCGGCCAAGGTGCCCACCGTGCGGGCGCAGATCTGGGAGCTGGTCCGCGCCGCCGAGCTGCACCACGACCTGCACACCGAGGACATGCCCGCCGCCGACGACTTCGACGACTTCGTGCTGCACCTCGACGGGTACCTCTGCGAGGTCAAGGACGTGCAGATCCGCGACGGGCTGCACATCCTCGCCGAGGCGCCCACCGGCGAGGCCCGGGTCAACCTCGTCCTCGCCGTGCTGCGCGCCCCCCAGGTCTGGGGCGGCACCCGCGCCCTGCCCGGCCTGCGCCAGGCGCTCGCCGCCGCGTACGGGCTGGACGAGCAGGACCTGCTCGCCGAGCCGGGACGGCGCATCGCCGTGCCCGAGCCGCTCACCGAGGCGGCCGACGGGCCGGCCGGCACCGCCGCCGACGCCGTCGACCTGATCGAGGCCCTGGCCCGCCGGCTCGTCGTCGGCATGGAGACCCTCGGCTGGGACGCCGACAAGGTCGACGCGGTGGTCGAGGAGGTCACCGGCCGGGCGATCGGCGACGCCGCCGACGTGCTGCGCTTCGCCGCCCGCGAGGTGGTGCCCCGGCTGGCCCGGACCACCGACGAGATCGACCGGTTGCTCGGCGCGCTCGACGGCCGGTTCGTGCCGCCCGGCCCGTCCGGCTCACCCACCCGCGGCCTGGTCAACGTGCTCCCCACCGGCCGCAACTTCTACTCCGTCGACCCCAAGGCCATCCCGTCGCGCAACGCCTGGGACGTCGGGGTGGCCCTAGCGGACTCGCTGCTCGCCCGGCACCTGGCCGACACCGGCGCGTACCCCCGCTCGGTGGGACTCACCGTCTGGGGCACCAGCGCCATGCGGACCCAGGGCGACGACATCGCCGAGGTGCTGGCCCTGCTCGGCTGCCGGCCGGTCTGGGACGACCGCTCCCGCCGGGTCACCGGCGTCGAGGTGGTGCCGGTGGCCGAGCTGGGCCGCCCCCGGGTCGACGTCACCGTGCGCATCTCCGGCTTCTTCCGCGACGCCTTCCCGCACGTCGTGGCGCTGCTCGACGACGCGGTACGCCGGGTCGCCGCCCTCGACGAGCCGGCCGAGAAGAACTACGTCCGCGCCCACGTGGCCGCCGACCTCGCCGAGCACGGCGACGAGCGGCGGGCCACCGCCCGGATCTTCGGCTCCAAGCCGGGGGCGTACGGGGCGGGGCTGCTGCCGCTGATCGACGCCCGGAACTGGCGCACCGACGCCGACCTCGCCGAGGTGTACGCCGTCTGGGGCGGCTACGCCTACGGCCGGGGGCTGGACGGGCGGGAGGCGCGCGCCGACATGGAACGCTCCTTCGCCCGCATCGCCGTCGCCGTGAAGAACCAGGACACCCGCGAGCACGACATCGTCGACTCCGACGACTACTTCCAGTACCACGGCGGGATGGTGGCGATGGTCCGCCACCTCACCGGCGCCGCGCCCGCCGCGTACGTGGGCGACTCGGCGATGCCGCACGACGTGCGTACCCGCACCCTCGGCGAGGAGACCCGGCGGGTGTTCCGGGCCCGGGTGGTCAACCCGAAGTGGATCGCCGCGATGCGCCGGCACGGCTACAAGGGCGCGTTCGAGCTGGCCGCCACCGTGGACTACCTGTTCGGCTACGACGCCACCGCCGGCGTCGTCGACGACTGGATGTACGAGCACCTGGCCGCCGCGTACGTCTTCGACGAGACCACCCGCGAGTTCCTGGAGCAGTCCAACCCGTGGGCGCTGCGCGGCATCACCGAGCGGCTGCTGGAGGCCGCCGACCGGGGGCTGTGGGCCGCGCCCGAGCCGGCCACCCTCGACCGGCTCCGCGACACGTACCTGGCTGGCGAGGGCGACCTGGAGGACCGGCAGTGAGCGCGAGGAGTGAGCCGGGTTTGCGAGCCCCGCAGTCGCGATCGCAGGAGGCGCAGTGAGCGCGAGGAGTGAGCCGGGTTTGCGAGCCCCGCAGTCGCGATCGCAGGAGGCACAGTGACGACGTACCCGTTCAGCGCGGTGCTGGGCATGGACGACATGCGGCTGGCCCTGCTGCTCAACGCCGTCTCCCCGGCCATCGGCGGGGTGCTGGTGCGGGGCGAGAAGGGCACCGCCAAGTCCACCGCCGTCCGGGCGCTCGCCGCGTTGCTGCCCCCGGTCGACCGGGTCGCCGGCTGCCGCTTCGCCTGCGACCCGGCCGCCGCCGACCCGGCCTGCCCGGACGGGCCGCACCCGGCCGCACCGGCGGCCGAGCGCCGCCCGGCCCGCCTGGTCGAGCTGCCGGTCGGCGCCGCCGAGGACCGGGTGGTCGGCTCGCTCGACCTGGAGAAGGCCCTCGGCGAGGGGGTACGCGCCTTCGAGCCCGGCCTGCTCGCCGCCGCCCACCGCGGCGTGCTCTACGTCGACGAGGTGAACCTGCTCCACGACCACCTGGTCGACCTGCTGCTCGACGCCGCCGCGATGGGCCGCTGCCACGTCGAGCGGGAGGGCGTCTCGGTCAGCCACGCCGCCCGGTTCCTGCTGGTCGGCACGATGAACCCGGAGGAGGGGGAGCTGCGCCCGCAGCTGCTCGACCGGTTCGGGCTCACCGTCGCCGTCGGGGCCAGCCGCGACCCGGCCGTCCGCGTGGAGGTGGTCCGCCGCCGGCTGGCCGCCGACGCCGACCCGGCCGGGTTCGCCGCCCGGTGGGCCGACGCCGACGCCGAGATCGCCCGCCGGGTCGCCGCCGCCCGGCGGCGGCTGGACCGGGTGCTGCTGCCCGACGCCGCGCTGCGCCAGATCGCCGAAGTGTGCGCCGCGTTCGACGTGGACGGGATGCGCGCCGACATCGTCACCGCCCGTACCGCGCTGGCGCACGCCGCCTGGCAGGGCCGGGACCGGGTGAGCGCCGAGGACGTCCGGGTCGCCGCCCGGCTCGCGCTGCCGCACCGCCGCCGCCGCGACCCGTTCGACAGCCCGGACCTGGACGAGAAGCGCCTGGACGAGGCGTTGCGGCGGGCCCAGGACGAGCACCCCGACGACGACCCGCCCGGCGGCGGCCCCGGCCCCGACGGCGACCCCGACGGCGGCGGCCCGGGCCCCGGTCCGGGCGGCCCCGGTCAGCCCGGTACCGGTCCGGGGGCTCCCGGCGACGGTGCGGACGGACCCGGTGCCGGTTCGGACGGGGGCGACGGCGGGACCGGGCGTCCGACGGGACGCGCCGACGGGCTCGGTGACCAGGACCCGGACGCCGGCCCGCCGGAGCACGGCGACGGCACCGGCGGACGGCCCGGGCCCGGCGACGAGGACCCGTCCGCCGACGCCACCTGGCCGGCCGCCGCCGAACCGGGCGAGAACGGCGGCCGGCCCGGTGCCGGGCGGCCGGGCGGCGACGACGGGTCGACCGGTACCCGGCCGGTGGCACTGCCGCGTGGCGGGCTGAAGGCCCGGCTGCTCACCGCGCCCGGCGTCGGCGAGGGCGTGCCCGGCCGGCGGTCCCGCGCCCGGACCGGGCGGGGCCGCACCACCGGCGCCCGGGTACCGGCCGGCCGGCCGGGCGCGCTGCACCTGCCGGCGACGGTGCGCGCCGCCGCCCCGCACCAGAGCGGCCGGGGGCGCGACGGCGGCCCGCTGCTGCTGCGCCCCGACGACCTGCGGGAGGCGGTCCGCGAGGGACGCGAGGGCAACCTCGTGCTCTTCGTGGTCGACGCCAGCGGTTCGATGGGCGCCCGGCAGCGGATGTCCGCCGTCAAGGGCGCGGTGCTCGCCCTGCTCACCGACGCCTACCAGCGCCGGGACAAGGTCGCCGTGATCGCCTTCCGGGGCGCCGGGGCGCGCACCCTGCTGCCCGCCACCTCCTCGGTGCTGGCCGCCTCGACCCGGCTGGCCGAGCTGCCCACCGGCGGGCGCACGCCGCTGGCGGAGGGGCTGCTCGCCGCCGCCGAGCTGCTGCGGGTCGAGCGGCTGCGCGACCCGAAGCGCCGCCCCCTGGTGCTGGTCGTCACCGACGGCCGGGCCACCGCCGGGGAGCGTCCGCTCGACCGGGCCGCCCGGGCCGCAGCGGTGCTCGCCGCCACCGGCGCGCCCGCCGTGGTGGTCGACTGCGAGTCCGGCCCGGTCCGGCTCGGCCTCGCCCGCCGCCTCGCCGCCCAGCTCGCCGCGGACCACCACCGCCTCGACACCGTCGCCACCGACCCGCTGCGCCGGCTCGCCACCGCTGCGGCCTGCACCTGCCGGGGCGGCACCCACCACGACTGCCCGGCCGCGGCGGCCGGACCCGCCGCCACCATGAGAAGGAGCGCCTGATGCCGCAGGGCAAGCCGTCCACCGTGCCCGCCGACGGGCTGACCACCCGGCAGCGGCGCCACCGCCCGCTGCTGGTCGTGCACACCGGACAGATGAAGGGCAAGTCCACCGCCGCGTTCGGGCTGGCGTTGCGGGCCTGGACCGCCGGGCTGCCGATCGGGGTGTTCCAGTTCGTCAAGAGCGCCAAGTGGCGGGTCGGCGAGGAGAACGCCTTCCGCGCCCTCGGCGAGGTGCACGAGCGCACCGGCCAGGGCGCCCCGGTGGCCTGGCACAAGATGGGTGAGGGCTGGTCGTGGATCCAGCGCGGCGGCGAGGCCGACCACGCCGCCGACGCCCTGGAGGGCTGGCGGCAGGTCCAGCGTGACCTGGCCGCCGAACGCTACGGCCTCTACGTGCTCGACGAGTTCACCTACCCGATGAAGTGGGGCTGGGTCGACGTCGACGAGGTCGTGGACACCCTCGCCGGCCGCCCCGGCTTCCAGCACGTCGTGATCACCGGCCGGGACGCCGACCCGCGTCTGGTCGCCGCCGCCGACCTGGTCGCCGAGCTGACCAAGGTCAAGCACCCGATGGACGCGGGCCAGAAGGGCCAGAAGGGCATCGAGTGGTGAGCCCGGACGCGCCGTGGGCCCTGCCCCGGCTGGTGGTGGCCGCCCCGGCCAGCGGGCACGGCAAGACCACCGTGGCCACCGGACTGCTCGGCGCGCTGCGCCGGCGCGGCCTGACCGTCAGCCCGCACAAGGTCGGCCCCGACTACATCGACCCCGGCTACCACGCCCTCGCCGCCGGCCGGCCCGGCCGCAACCTCGACCCCTGGCTGGTCGGCGAGGAGCGGATCGCGCCGCTGCTGCGGCACGGGGCGAGCGTCCCCACCCCCGCCGACGTGGCGATCGTCGAGGGGGTGATGGGGCTGCACGACGGCGCGGTCGGCCGCCGGTCGTACGCCTCCACCGCCCACGTCGCCCGGCTGATCGACGCGCCCGTGCTGCTGGTGCTCGACACCACCGCGCAGGGCCGCTCGGCCGCCGCGCTGGTGCTCGGCATGCGCGCCTTCGACCCGGGCGTGCGTATCGGCGGGGTGGTGCTGAACCGGGTCGGTTCGCCCCGGCACGAGACCCTGCTGCGCGACGCCCTCGCCGAGGTGGGCGTACCGGTGCTCGGGGCGGTCACCCGGGCCGCCGAGGTGGCCGCGCCGTCGCGGCACCTCGGGCTGGTGCCGGTCGCCGAACGGGCCCCCGAATCCCTCGCCGTCGTCGACGCCCTCGCCGAGCTGGTCGAGTCCACCGTGGACCTCGACGCGGTGCTGCACCTCGCCCGGACCGCCCCGCCGCTGACCGCCGCGGCCTGGGACCCGGCCGTCGCCGTCGGCGGCCCCGCCGGTGGGCAGCGTCCGGTCGTCGCGGTCGCCGGGGGCCCGGCCTTCACCTTCTCGTACGCCGAGACCACCGAGCTGCTCGCCGCGGCCGGCGCCACCGTGGTCCGCTTCGACCCGCTGTGCGACCCCGCCCTGCCCACCGGCACCCGTGCCGTGGTCGTCGGCGGCGGCTTCCCCGAGGTGCACGTCGAGGCCCTCGCCGCCAATGCCGCGCTCCGCGCCGAACTGGCCGGCTTCGACGGGCCGGTCGTCGCCGAGTGCGCCGGCCTGCTCTACCTCGGGCGCTCCCTCGACGGGGTGCCGATGTCCGGGCGGCTGCCGCACACCGCCCGGATGACCGGGAAGCTCACCCTTGGCTACCGGGAGGCCGTCGCCGCGGCCGACTCCCCGCCGCACCCGGCCGGCGAGCCGGTACGCGGCCACGAGTTCCACCGCACCGCCACCGACCCGGGCCACGGGGACCGGCCGGCGTGGCACTTCGACGGCGGCCGGCACGGCTTCGTCGACGGCCGCGTGCACGCCTCCTACCTGCACACCCACTGGGCCGGCCACCCGTCGGCGGCCCGCCGTCTCGTCGAGGCGGCCGCCCGGTGAGGGCGCCCACGCTGACCGGGGTGGGCGTCGGCCCCGGCGACCCGGAACTGCTCACCCTGAAGGCGGTGCGGGTGCTGCGCGAGGCCGACCTGGTGGTCGTACCCGTGCTGGACCGGCTGGCCGCGGACGGCGACACGCCCCCCGGCCGGGCCGAGACGACCGTGCGCGCGCACGTCGACGCGGACCGGCTGCGCCGGCTGCCGTTCGCCCTGGACGACCGGGGCGGGGTGACCGCCCGCCGCGAGCGGGCCTGGGACGCCGCCGCCCGGGCCGTGGTGGCCGCCCTCGACGACGGCGCCGCCTCGATCGCCTTCGCCACCATCGGCGACCCGAACGTGTACTCCACCTTCGGCTACCTCGCGCAGGGCGTCCGTGCGCTGCGCCCCGCCGTCGAGGTGCGCACCGTGCCCGGGGTCACCGCGATGCAGGAGCTGGCCGCGCGCAGCGGCGTGCCGCTCTGCGAGGGCCGCGAACCGCTGACCCTGCTGCCGGCCACCGCCGGGCGGGCGCTCCTGGCCGACGCGCTGGCCGGCCCGGGCACCGTCGTCGTCTACAAGGGCTGGCGGCGCCATCCCGAGCTGGTCGACGAGCTGCGCCGGCACGACCGGCTCACCGACGCCGTGCTCGGCCGGTCCCTCGGCCTGCCCGGGGAGCGGATCGGGCCGGTCGACGCGACCGGCGACGACCTGCCGTACCTGTCGACACTGCTGGTCCCGGCCCGCCGGGACCGCCGGGGAGGAAAACTGTGACCAGCACCGGAAAGGTGTGGTTCGTCGGGGCCGGACCCGGCGCGGCCGACCTGCTCACCCTCCGCGCCGCCCGGGTGATCGGCGCGGCCGACGTGGTGATCTGGGCGGCCAGCCTGGTACACACCGACGTCCTCGCCCACGCCCGCGCCGACGCCGAGATCGTGGACTCCTCGCAACTCCCCATCGAGGGGGTGCTGCCGCTGTACCGGCGGGCCGCCGCCGAGGGCCTGACCGTGGCCCGGATCCACTCCGGCGACCCGGCGCTCTGGGGCGCGGTGCAGGAGCAGCTCGACCTGTGCCGGGCGCTCGACCTGGCCGTCGAGATCGTGCCCGGGGTGTCCTCGTTCACCGCCGTGGCGGCGATCGTCGGCCGGGAGCTGACCATCCCCGAGGTGGCCCAGTCGGTGATCCTCACCCGACTCGAGGGCGGCAAGACGCCGATGCCGGCGGGGGAGCGGGTCCGCGAGTTCGCCCGGCACGGCACCACGATGGCGCTCTTCCTCTCCGCCGCCCGCTCCGGGCAGGCCCAGGCCGAGCTGCTCGCCGGGGGCTACCCGCCGGAGACCCCGGTCGTGGTGGCGTACCAGGCGACCTGGCCGGACGAGCTGGTGGTGCACTGCGCGCTGGCCGACCTGGAGGCCACCGTCAAGGAGCACCGGCTCTGGAAGCACACCCTCTTCCTGGTCGGCCCGGCGCTCGCCGCCACCGGCACCCGATCGCACCTCTACCACCCGGGGCACTTCCACACCTTCCGCCGGGCCGAGCCGGCCGCCCGCGCCGAGCTGCGCCGCGCCCGCGCCGCCGGGTCGGGGGACGGCCTCCGGTGACGTACGCCGAGCCGCCGCTGCGCGAGCCGGACCTGCCGCGTACCGCGAAGGTCCGGCCCACCGCGCTGCGCACCGGCTGGACCACCGGCGCTTGCGCGACGGCGGCGGCGAAGGCCGCGGTGACCGCGCTGGTCACCGGCGTGCCGCAGCCGGAGGTGGAGATCGGGCTGCCCGACGGCCGGCGGGTGAGCTTCCCCGTCGCCCGGTGCGACCTGACCCCGGCGCCCGACCCGCGGGCCGAGGCCGTGGTGATCAAGGACGCCGGCGACGACCCCGACGTCACCCACGGCGCGCACCTCACCGCCACCGTCGGCTGGCGCGCCGAGCCCGGCCTGGACCTCGCCGGCGGCCCCGGCGTCGGCACCGTCACCAAGCCCGGGCTCGGCCTGGCCGTCGGCGGGCCGGCGATCAACGACACCCCGCGCCGGATGATCGGCCAGGCCGTGGCCGAGGTGGTCGACCTGACCGAGGTGGGCGTCCGGGTGGTGGTCAGCGTGCCGGGCGGCGAGGTGATGGCCCGCAAGACCACCAACCGGCGGCTCGGCATCCTCGGCGGCATCTCCATCCTCGGCACCACCGGGATCGTCCGGCCCTTCTCCACCGCCTCCTGGCGGGCCAGCGTGGTGCAGGCGGTGCACGTGATGGCCGCCCAGGGCGAGTCCACCGTGGTGCTCTGCACCGGGGGGCGTACCGAGCGGGCCGCCCGCAACCTGCTGCCGGAGCTGCCCGAGGTGTGCTTCGTCGAGGTCGGCGACTTCACCGGGGCCGCGATCACCGCCGCCGTCGGTGACGGGATGACCGGCGTGGTCTTCGTCGGGATGGCCGGCAAGCTGGCCAAGCTCGCCGCCGGCATCCTGATGACCCACTACACCCGCTCCAAGGTGGACCTGTCGCTGCTCGGCGCGATCACCGCCGAGGCCGGCGGCGACGCCGACCTGGTCGCGGCGGTCACCGCGGCGAACACCGGCCGGCACGCGTACGAGCTGTGGGAGGCCGCCGGCCTGCTCGGTCCCGCCGGGGACCTGCTCTGCCAGCGGGTACGCCAGGTGCTGCTCCGCTTCGCCGATCGGCCGGTCACCGTCGACGTGGCCATGGTCGACTTCGCCGGCTCCCGGGTCGTCGCCTCCTCGGGGCGGTGGGCGGCGTGAGCGCCGGCGCGGCCGTGACCGTGGTGGGGATCGACGCCGCCGGTCGGCCGGCGCACCCCGGGCTGGCCGAGGCGCTGGCCACGGCCGGGCTGGTGGTCGGGGCGGCCCGGCACCTCGCCGCCGTGCCGGTGCGGCCCGGGTGCGTCACCGTCGCACTCGGGCCACTGGCCCCCGCGCTGGACGCGCTCCGCGCCGCCGTCGCCGCCGGCCACCGGGCCGTCGTGCTGGCCAGCGGCGATCCCGGCTTCTTCGGCATCGTCCGGCGGCTGCGGGCGGCCGGGCTGCCGCTGCGGGTGCTGCCCGCGGTCTCCAGCGTCGCCGCCGCGTTCGCCCGCGCCGGGCTGCCCTGGGACGGCGCCGCCGTGGTCACCGCCCACGGGCGCGACCCGCGGCCGGCGCTCAACGCCTGCCGCGCGCTGCCGGCCGTCGCGGTGCTCACCGCGCCCGGCGCCGGAGCGGCCGAACTCGGCGCGGGTCTGGTGGGCTGGCCCCGCCGGCTGGTGGTGGCCGAGCTGCTCGGCACGCCCGACGAGCGGATCACCTGGACCACTCCCGAGGACGCCGCCGGCCGCCGCTGGGTCGACCCGCACGTCCTGCTCAGCCTCGCCCCGGCCGCGGCCGGCCCGACCGGCGGTGGACGGCTCGCCGACGCCGCCGATCTCGCCGATGTCGCCGGCGGTACCGCCGCTGCCGGCGAGGTCACCGGGGTGGGGCCGGTGCGGGCGGACGACCAGCCGGCCGCCGCGCCGGCCGGCGGGTGGGCGCTGCCCGAGTCCGCGTACGCCCACCGCGACTCGATGATCACCAAGGCGGAGGTACGCGCCCTCGCGGTGGCCCGGCTGCGTCCCCGGCTCGGCCGGCTGATCTGGGACGTGGGCGCCGGCAGCGGCTCGGTGGGCATCGAGTGTGCGCTGCTCGGCGCGGCCGTGGTCGCGGTGGAGCGCGACCCGGAGGCGCCGGTGCGGGACAACGCCGCCCGGCACGGCGTCGACGTCCGGCTGGTGACCGGCTCCGCCCCGGAGGCGCTGCGCGGGCTGCCCGACCCGGATGCCGTCTTCGTCGGCGGCGGCGGCACCGACGTGCTCGCCGCGGTGGCCGAGCGCCGGCCGGACCGGGTGGTGGCCGCCCTCGCGGCGCTGGACCGGGTCGCCCCCGCCGTGCACCTGCTGCGCGCCGTCGGCTACGCGGTCGAGGGCAGCCAGCTCGCCGCCGCCCGCCTCGCCGACCTGCCCGGCGGCTCGCTGCGCCTGGCCGCCGCCAACCCGGTGGTCGTCCTCACCGGGGAGCGCCGGTGACCACGCCACCCACCCACCACACCGGACCCTCGCGGGGAGCGCACGTGCACCAGACCGCACCACCCGACACCATTCCGACCGGCCCCGCCGCCGTGCCCGGCCAGGCCGGGGCCACGACCGGTGCGGCCCTCGCGCCCGCGACCGGTCCCGCCACCGTCGGGCTGGTCGCCGCGACCGCCGCGGGCCGGCGGCACGCCCGTACCCTCGCCGAGGCCTGGCCGCACGCCCGGGAGGTCCCGGGGGAGACGGTCGCCGACGCGCTGCGCAGCGCCTGGGCGGAGTGCGACGCGGTGGTGGCGTTCCTCGCCACCGGGGCGGTGGTCCGGATCCTCGCGCCGCTGCTCGGCGACAAGCGCACCGATCCGGCCGTGGTGGTCGTCGACGAGGCGGCCCGGCACGCGGTCGCCCTGCTCGGCGGGCACGCCGGGGGCGCCAACGCCCTCGCCGCCGACGTGGCCGCGCTGCTCGACGCGCGGCCGGTGGTCACCACCGCCACCGACGCGGTCGGTCTGCCCGGCCTGGACACGCTCGGCTGGCCCGTCGAGGGGGCGGTGGCCGCCGTCTCCCGGGCCGTCCTCGACGGCGAGCCGGTCCGCCTCGACGCCGACACCACCTGGCCGCTGCCGGCGCTGCCCGGCAACGTGCGCGCCGACGCGCCGGACGCCGGGTACCGGCTGCTGGTCACCGACCGGGTCGTGCCGCTGGACGGGCGGACCGCCGTGCTGCGCCCGCCGTCCCTGGTGGCCGGCATCGGCTCCAGCCGGGGCGTGGCCGCCGCCGAGGTGGCCGGGCTGCTGCGCCGGGCGCTCGCCGACGCCGGGCTGGCCCCGGCCAGCCTGCGCTGCCTGGCCAGCGTGGACCTCAAGGCCGACGAGGCGGGCATCGTGGACACCGCCCGCGCGCTCGGCGTACCCCTGGTGACCTGGCCGGCGGCGGAGCTGGCGACGGTCGACGTGCCGCACCCCAGCGAGGTGGTCCGCGCCGCCGTCGGCACCCCCAGCGTCGCGGAGGCCGCCGCGCTGCGCGGCGGCGACGCCACCCTGCTGGTGCCGAAGACCGCCTCGGCGATGGCCACCGTCGCCGTCGCCCGGCACGCCCCGCGCGGCCGGCTGGCCGTCGTCGGGCTCGGCCCCGGCGCGGCCGACCTGCGGACCCCGCGCGCGGCGGCCGAGCTGCGCCGGGCCGCCGTGGTCGTCGGCCTCGACCAGTACGTCGCCCAGGTCCGCGACCTGCTCCGGCCCGGTACCCGGGTGCTCGCCAGCGGGCTCGGCGCGGAGGAGGAACGGGCGCGCGCCGCCGTCGCGGAGGCCACCGCCGGGCACGCGGTCGCGCTGATCGGCTCCGGCGACGCCGGGGTGTACGCGATGGCCAGCCCCGCCCTGGAGTACGCCGACACGCGCATCGACGTGGTGGGCGTGCCCGGGGTGACCGCCGGGCTGGCCGCCTCGGCGCTGCTCGGCGCGCCGCTCGGGCACGACCACGTCTACCTGAGCCTGTCGGACCTGCACACCCCGTGGGAGGTCATCGTCCGGCGGGTCACCGCCGCCGCCGAGGCGGACCTGGTCACGCTGCTCTACAACCCGCGCAGCCGGGCCCGGGACTGGCAGCTGGGCGCGGCGCTGGAGCTGCTCGCCGCGCACCGTCCGCCGGACACCCCGGTCGGCGTGGTGCGCAACGCCAGCCGGGACGGCGAACGCGTGCACCTGGCGACCCTGGCCACCTTCGACCCGGCCGTGGTCGACATGTACAGCGTGGTGGTCGTCGGCAGCACCCAAACCCGGCTGGTCGCCGGCCGGATGGTCACGCCCCGGGGGTACCGGTGGCGGCGGTGACCATCGGCGCCTGCCAGGGCTGCGGCGCCTGCCTGCTCACCTGCCCGACGCACGCCATCCGGCCCACACCCGGCGGCCTCACCGTCCGCGAGGACCGCTGCACCGGCTGCCTGGAGTGCCTGGAGATCTGCCCGGTGGACGCCATCCGTGCCACCGCCGAACCCCGAGGAGAACGATGACAACGACCCCGACCGCCGCCCCGCCCGTCGGCCGGTGGAGCCGTGCCGAGCGGGTACGCCTCGGCGGCGTGGTGGCCGCCGTCGCCGCCCTGCACGTCGCCGGGTGGAGCCTCTACCTGTACTGGAACGACCAGCCGGCGGCGGCCGGCGGGCTGGCCGGCGCGGGTGCCCTGGCCTACCTGCTCGGCGTGCGGCACGCCTTCGACGCCGACCACATCGCCGCCATCGACGACACCACCCGGCTGATGCTGCTGCGCGGCCGCCGGGCGGTCGGCGTCGGCTTCTTCTTCGCCCTCGGGCACAGCGCGGTGGTGCTGCTGCTCGCCCTGGTGATCGGGCTCGCCTCCGCCACCATGACCGACGGTGGCCTGGCCGGGGTACGCGAGGTCGGCGCGGTGGTCGCGGCGGCCACCGCCACCGCGTTCCTGCTGCTGGTGGCGGGGCTCAACGCGGCGGTGCTGGCCGGGATGGCGAAGCTGTGGCGGCGGCTGCGCGCCGGCACGCTCGACGAGTCCGAGCTGGACCTGCTGCTGCTCAACCGGGGCCTGATGCACCGGATCCTCGGCACCCGGGCCCGGTCGCTGGTCCGCTCCTCCTGGCACATGGCGCCGGTGGGCTTCCTCTTCGGGCTGGGCCTGGAGACCGCCAGCGAGGTCACCCTGCTGTCGCTGTCGGCGAGCACCGCCGCCGGCGGTGGGCTGCCGGTGCTGGCCCTGCTCACCCTGCCGTTGCTCTTCGCCGCCGGGATGTCCGCCATGGACACCGCCGACAGCCTGCTGATGGCCCGCGCCTACTCGTGGGCGTACCGGCACCCCGCCCGGCGGCTCTGGTACAACCTGGCCACGACCGGGATGACGGTGCTGGTCGGCGCGCTGGTCGCCAGCGTCTACGGGGCCAGCCTGCTGGTCGACCACCTCGGCCTGACCGCGCTCTCCGGGTACGCCGCGCTCGGCGACCACTTCGAGCAGCTCGGCTACGCGGTGGTGGTGCTCTTCGCGCTGGCCTGGGGCGGCGCCGTGGTGCTGTGGAAGCTGCGCGGCCACGACCGGCGCTACGGCGGCGCGGCCGGGGACCGCCCGTGACCCGCATGGTGCACCCGATCGAGCAGGAGTCGTACCGGATCCTGCGGGACCGCGTCGACCTGCGCCACCTGCCGCCGCTGAGCCGGGCGGTCACCGAGCGGGTGGTGCACGCCAGCGCCGACCTGGCCTACGTCACCGAGCTGGTCTGCGACGAGGCGGCGCTGGCGGGCGGGCTGGCCGCGCTGCGCGCCGGCGCCCCGATCGTGGCCGACGTCTGGATGGTCGCCGCCGGGATCACCCGGGCCGGCCGGGAGATCGTCTGCCCGGTCGCCGAGCCGGCCGCCGCCGAGCTGGCCCGCGACACCGGGCTGACCCGCTCGGCGGCGGCGGTCCGCATCGCCCTGGACCGGGTCGGGCCGGGCGCGGTCTGGGTGGTCGGCTGCGCGCCGACCGCGCTGGCGGAGCTGATCACTCTCGACGCGGCGCCGGCCCTGGTGGTCGGGCTGCCGGTCGGTTTCGTCGGGGCCGCCGAGAGCAAGGCGGCGCTGCGGGCCAGCGGCCTGCCCGCCGTGTCCAACGTCGGCGAGAAGGGCGGCTCGGCGGTCGCCGCCGCCGCCCTCAACGCCCTGCTGTACCAGGAGGAGACACCATGACCGCGCTGGTCATCGTCGGGCACGGCACGCGCAGCGCGGCCGGGGTCGACCAGTTCACCGCCCTCGTCGACCGGGTCCGGCAGCGCGCCGCCGGCCGGGTCGGCGACGTCGAGGGTGGCTTCATCGAGCTGTCCCGCCCGCCGCTGACCGACGCGGTCGGCGCGCTGGCCGGCCGGGGACACCGGTCGCTGGTGGCGCTGCCGCTGGTGCTCACCGCCGCCGGGCACGGCAAGGGCGACATCCCCGCCGCGATGGCCCGCGAGCAGGAACGCCACCCCGGGCTGACCTACCGCTACGGGCGGCCGCTCGGGCCGCACCCGCTGCTGCACACCGCCCTCGAGGAGCGGATCGACGCCGCCCTCGGCGGGGACGACCGGGCCGGCACCTGGGTGGCGTTGATCGGCCGCGGCTCCACCGACCCGGACGCCAACGCCGAGGTGGCCAAGGTGGCCCGGCTGCTGTGGGAGGGGCGCGGCTACGCCGGGGTCGAACCGGGCTTCATCTCGCTGGCCGAGCCGTCCGTGCCGGCGGTGCTGGAACGGCTGCGCCGTCTCGGCGCCCGGCGGATCGTGGTCGCACCGTACTTTCTCTTCGCCGGGGTGCTGCCGGACCGGATCGTCGCCCGGTCGGCCGAGTTCGCCGCCGCCCATCCCGAGCTGGACGTGCGGGTGGCCGACCTGATCGGCGACTGCGACGCGCTGGCCGACCTGGTCCTGGAGCGGCACGCCGAGGCGCTGCGCGGCGACATCCGGATGAACTGCGACACCTGCGCGTACCGGGTGCTGATGCCGGGCTTCGCCGACAAGGTGGGCCGGCCGCAGACCCCGCACGACCACCCCGACGACCCGGTGGGCGGCCACCACCACCACGACGGGCACCACCACCATCACCACCACGGTCAGGACCCCGGCCTGCGCCCGGGGCAGGTCGCCGTGGTGGGCGGCGGCCCCGGCCCGGACGACCTGATCACCGTACGGGGCCGGGCGCTGCTCGACGCCGCGGACGTGGTGGTGGCCGACCGGCTGGCCCCGCAGGGCCTGCTGGCCGGGCTGCGCCCGGGGGTGCTGCTGGTCGACGCGGCGAAGGTGCCACGCGGGCCGTCGATGGGGCAGGACACCATCAACGAGACCCTGATCGCGCACGCCCGGGCCGGCCGGCGGGTGGTCCGGCTCAAGGGCGGCGACCCGTACGTCTTCGGCCGGGGCCACGAGGAGGTCCAGGCCTGCGCGGCGGCCGGGGTCCAGACGGTGCTGGTGCCCGGGGTGAGCAGCGCGGTCGCCGCGCCGGCCCTTGCCGGCGTGCCTGTCACCCACCGGGGCGTCGCCCACGAGTTCACCGTCGTCTCCGGCCACCTGCCGCCCGGGCACCCGGACTCCCTGGTGGACTGGGTGGCGCTGGGCCGCGCCCGGGGCACCCTGGTGCTGCTGATGGCGGTCGACACCGTCCAGAAGATCGCGGCGGTGCTGGTCGAGCACGGCCGCCCGGCCGACACCCCGGTCCTGGTGGTGCAGGACGCCGGCCAGCCGGACCAGCGGTCGCTGTCGTCCCGGCTGGACGAGGTGGGTGACCTGGCTGCCCGGGAGGAGATCCGGCCGCCGGCCGTCTTCGTGGTCGGCCCGGTGGCGGCGCTCACCCTCGTCGGCGCCCCCACCCCCTGACCGGCGGTCGTCACGGCCTGGCGGGTTCAGGGCGGCATTGGAGGAGGGGTGTCAGCCGGCGAGTGCCTGGCCGACGGCGTGGCCGAGGGTGGCGGCGGCCAGGCCGGCGGTCACGCTGAGCAGCACGTTGGCCAGGGCGTGGCGCCGGGCGCCGGTGCGGGCCAGCCGCAGCGTCTCGTAGCCGAAGGTGGACCAGGTGGTCAGCGCGCCGCAGAAGCCGGTGCCGAGAAGGGCGGTGACGGCCGGCCCGGCGGGGACGGCGAGCAGCACGCCGAGCAGCAGCGAACCGGCCACGTTGACGGTGAGGGTGCCCCACGGCAGCAGCGAGTCGTGCCGGGCCTGCACGGCCCGGTCGGCCAGGTAACGCAGCGGCGCGCCGAGCGCCGCGCCGACGACGATGAGCAGGACGGTCACCGGGCGGCGCCCCGGTGGAGCAGCCGGGCGGCCAGCGCGTCCCCGGCCCAGACCGCCAGCAGCCCGGCGACCAGCGTCGCCGCCAGGTACGCCAGCGCGATCGGCGCAGCCCCGGCGACGACCGCCCGGTGGGCGTCCACCACGTACGCGGAGAAGGTGGTGAACCCACCGAGCACCCCGACGCCGAGGAACGGGCGGGCCAGCGGGGCGGCGTCGCGCCGGCCGAGCACCGCCATCAGCGCCCCGATCAGCAGGCACCCGGTCACGTTGACGCCGAAGGTCGACCACGGGAAGCCGGTGGGCGGGTGCGGCAGCGCCGCCTGGATGCCCGCCCGGGCCAGCGCGCCGAGCACCCCGCCGGCGGCGATCGCGCCGAGCACGGCGGCCGGGTGGGCGCCCAGTTCGCGCCGGTCGGCGGGTACGCGCAGGTCGACGTCGGGGTCGATGCGCCGAGGTGCGGACACTGTCCTCCTAGGTACCCGGACACGGGCCGGGACCGTGGGCGTACCCGGCGTGGCCGGTGCCGGTCGGGGCCGGGGCGGCAGGCCCCCGCCGGCGCCGCCCGCGAGCATATCGCCGCCGAGGCCCTGCGGCCCGGCAGTCTGCCGCGGCCCGCCCGCCACCTCGATCAGGCCGGGCCAAGCTCGGCGCGCTGCTCCGGGGGACCGGAACCTGGACCCGCAGCACCCCTGACGGCGGCGGCGGGCGGGTCGCGCAGGGGTGGGCCATCCGTCCGGGCCCGGCCGATCAGTCCGCCTCGGGCAGGGGGCGGGCGGCCAGTCCGCCGAGCAGCGCCCCTTCGATCGCGGTCAGCGTGACGACCCCGCTCCACACCTCCGGCGTCCAGCCGATCCCGTCCGCCAGGGCCAGCCCGGCCAGGTGCCCGCCCCAGACCAGCGCGGCCAGCACCGCGCCGGCGATCGGCAGCCGGAGCGGCGCGTCCGCGCCGCGTACCGCGTCAAACCGGCACAGCATCAGGTCGGCGAGGGCGGCGCCGGTGACCGCGCCGACCGCGCCCCAGGTCTGCGGCACCGGGAACTCGAACATCACCAGGGCGAAGAGCGCCACCCCGGCGACCACGGCAGTGGCCGCCCCGGGCGTCGCCCGGCGGCGGTGCGCCAGCAGGAACGGCACGACGACGACCACCGCGGTGACCAGGTACGCGTCAACGCCGAGGATCGCCGACTGCTGCGCGCCGGCCGCTCCCACCGGCTGGGTGGCGGCGGCGGTGCGGAACGCCGAGGAGTGCGCGAGCAGGATGGTGGTGGCCGTCGTGCCGAGCGCCAGTGACGCCACCCCGGTCGCCGCCCGCGCTCCGCCCTCCCCACTGGCCCACCAGGACCGCAGCGGGCTGGTGAGCAGCAGCACCGCCCCGCCGCCGAGGAGCAGATGGCTGGGGCTGAACTCGGCGTCCAGCCCGACCTCCACCCCGAGGGTCTCGTGCCAGATCATGTCGGCGAGCCCGCCGGCGGCGAAGACCGCGACGCCGATCGCGCCCACCCGGTACCCCCGGGGCCAGCCGTCGCGCCACCACCGCGGCGCGCGGTCCCGACGCCGGTATGCCAGCCAGCAGGTCCACCCCGCGCTGCCCGCGAAACCGGCGTAGAGCAGGCCGTGCCACGGCGTGAAGAAGCCCTCGATGGTCTCCAGCCGGTTGGTGTGCGCCCAGCCGTCGGCCAGTGCCCCGCCGACCAGGCACGCGCCGAGCAGGACGGCGACCAGGTCCGCCCGCCGGCTCGCCGGGGCGACCGCCGGCCGTCCGGCCGCCCGCCCGCCGATGCCCGCCGGTGCCGTGTCGGTACGCGTCATCGTCGCCGCCCTCCCGCGTCTGCCACTCCGCGCCATTCTGCCGCTTCGCTGCTTGATCGGGTGACCCGCGGATCGGCGGTCGGCGCGCTGGTCGGCCCGCCGGCGCGGGGCGTACGGTACGCAGCGTCGCCTCGGCGCGGACCCGCGCCGGTACCCGCGCGCACAGGAGGCACCGTGCAGGACCGCACCCCCTCGCCGGAGCAGCTGGAACCCGTCGAACGGGTCGGTGTCGACGAGCTGCGGGCGCTGCAACTCGACCGGCTGCGCTGGTCGCTGCGGCACGCGTACGACAACGTGCCGCACTACCGGCGGGCGTTCGAGGCGGCCGGCGTGCACCCGGACGACTGCCGGGAACTGGCCGACCTGGCCCGGTTCCCGTTCACCGGCAAGGCGGAGCTGCGGGAGAACTACCCGTTCGGGATGTTCGCCGTGCCCCGTGAACTCGTCGCCCGGCTGCACGCCTCCTCCGGCACCACCGGCCGGCCCACCGTGGTCGGCTACACCCGAGAGGACCTGCGTACCTGGGCGCGGCTGATGGCCCGCTCGATCCGCGCCTCCGGCGGGCGGCCCGGCGACCGGGTGCACGTGGCGTACGGCTACGGCCTGTTCACCGGGGGTCTGGGCGCCCACTACGGCGCCGAGGAGCTGGGTTGCACCGTCATCCCGGTCTCCGGCGGCATGACCGAGCGGCAGGTGCTGCTGATCCGCGACTTCCAGCCCGAGGTCATCATGGTGACCCCCAGCTACATGCTGGCCATCGTCGACGAGATGGAGCGGCAGGGGATCGACCCGCGCGGCACCTCGCTGCGGGTGGGCATCTTCGGCGCCGAGCCGTGGACGGAGGACATGCGCCGGGAGATGGAGCAGCGCCTCGACATGCACGCGCTGGACATCTACGGCCTGTCCGAGGTGATGGGCCCGGGGGTGGCCACCGAGTGCGTGGAGACCAAGGACGGGCTGCACCTGTGGGAGGACCACTTCTATCCCGAGATCATCGACCCGGTCACCGGCGCGGTGCTGCCCGACGGTGAGCAGGGTGAGCTGGTGCTGACCTCGCTGACCAAGGAGGCGATGCCGGTGGTCCGCTACCGCACCCGTGACCTCACCCGCCTGCTGCCGGGCACCGCCCGGCCGATGCGCCGGATCGAGAGGATCACCGGGCGGACCGACGACATGATGATCGTGCGCGGGGTGAACGTCTTCCCGACCCAGATCGAGGAGCTGATCCTGCGTACGCCCGCGCTGTCGCCGCACTTCCAGTGCGTGCTGGCCCGCGAGGGACGGCTGGACACCCTGACGGTCAGGGTGGAGCGGCGCGCCGGGGCGGGCGTCGAGGAGGCCACCCGGGCGGGCCGGGCCCTGGTCGAGCAGGTGAAGGACATCATCGGGGTCAGCGTCGGGGTCGAGGTGGTCGAGCCCGACGGGGTGGAGCGGTCGATGGGCAAGATGCGGCGGATCGTCGACCAGCGACGGGCGGGCTGAGATGGCGGAGAACGGCCGGGTCGGGTCGGGGCGTACCGCCGCGCACGACATGTTCGACGCGGACGTGGCCTCCCGGGCCCTCGGCATCGAGCTGGTCTCCGCCGCCGGCGGCGCCGCGGTGGCCCGGATGCGGGTGACCGCGAGCATGCTCAACGGGCACGGCATCGGTCACGGTGGCTTCGTCTTCCTGCTCGCCGACACCGCGTTCGCGCTGGCCTGCAACAGCCACGGCCCGGTGACGGTCGCCGCCGGCGGCGAGATCAGCTTTCTGCGCCCGGTCCGCGAGGGTGACCTGCTGACCGCCCGGGCCACCGAACGCACCCGCTACGGCCGCAGCGGCATCTACGACGTCACGGTGTTCCGCGGCGACGAGGTGGTGGCCGAGTTCCGGGGTCGCAGCCGGACGGTGGCCCGCGAGGTCTGACCCGCGCGCCGCGCCGCCGTTGTCGGTGTTCTCCGGCACCATGACCGGATGACGGACATCGTGCTCTTCCACTCCGTGTACGGGCTCCGGCCGGCCACGCTGGCCCAGGCCGACCGGTTGCGCGCGGCCGGGCACCGGGTCGTCACCCCCGACCTGTACGGCGAGCCGCCCGTCGACACCGTGGAGGCGGGCTTCGCCCTGTTCGACAAGATCGGCCTGGACGAGGTGCTGCGCCGGGGCCGGGCCGCGCTGGCCCCGCTGCCGCCGGAGACGGTGCTGGCCGGCTGGTCGATGGGCGCAGGGGTGGCCGGCGCGCTGCTCGCCGAGCGGCCACATGCCGCCGCGCTGCTGCTCCTGCACGGTACCGGCGGCGATCCGGCCACCGTCCGCCGCGGCCTGCCGGTGCAGCTGCACCTCGCCGACCCCGACGAGTACGAGCCGTCGGACGAGGTCGACGAGTGGCGGCGGGCGATGACCGGGGCGGGGGCGGGGGTGCAGGTGTTCCGCTACCCGGGCGCGGGGCACTTCTTCACCGAACCGGACGTGCCGGACCACGACCCGCGGGCCGCCGAGCTGACCTGGGAGCGGGCGCTGGCCTTCCTCGCCGCGCTGCCCACCCCGTCGGCCGGCTGACCCCGACGCGCGCCCGGCGGACCGCGGCGTGCCGTTCCCTCTACCGGCCGCCGGGCCGGCACACGGTCGGGCAGGTCGAGACGCCGGCGCCGCACCTCCGTGGGGTGGATCAGGCCGCCCGCGCCGGCCGTGGACCGCCGTGCGACGGCGTCCGATCGGCGCGCTGCGCTGTCGCCGGCCGCAGTGCCACCACCACGCCGGCGGTGTCCCGGCCGACGGGTTGGGGCAGCGGTGACGGCGGGTGGGCGTGCGCGTCCGGTGCGGTGTGGCGGTCCCGGTGTACGACGGCATCGGCTGGTCGCCGGTGCGGGCGCGGCCCGACGGCGAGCCGGGGGAGGATCGGCACGACATCCTCGCGACGGCCCCGTTCGGCGCGCGGACCGCGTCCCGGGGCGGCGTGGAGACCGCCGACCGCCTGGCCGCGTGGCCCTCCCGCGGTGCTCGTCGTCGTCGGCGTCGACGCACCGTCCTTTTTCAAGCGCACGGCAGGCGCCAACCGGTCCGCGTGCACGCCGGTGCCGACGTGCTGGCGCAGGCCGCCGGGGGCGACCGCCGGGGCGGCGAGGGCGGGGGCCCGAGGAGGAACGACGCCGGCCGGGCGGGGCGTGCCGAGCCGCACGGGAGCGCCGGAGCGGCGGGCGGCGAGCCGGGCGGGTGCCGTGGACCGCCGCCACTGCTCGGCCCGCCGGCCGAACTCGGCGCGGACCGCCCGGGGCAGCCGGTCGTACGCGGCCCGGCGCAGGGCCGGGTCGACGATCTCGTACCGGCCGTGCCGGTCGCCCCGGACCAGGCCGTCGGCGGTGGCGAGCCGGCGCAGCAGCGCCGCCGCGCGCCCGGGCGCCCAGCCGAGCAGCCGGTCGACGGCCGGCGCGGTGAAGCCGACGCCCAGCGTGGCGCCCGCCGTCAGCACCGCGCGCCGCTGGGCGTCGAGCAGGTCCAGCCGGGCGGACGCGGTGCGGCGCACCGCCTCGGGCAGACCCGGTTCCCCGTCGCCGTCGCCGGCCGCGGCGACGTACGCGGCGGCGTATCCCGGCATGCCGGCGACCAGCGGCAGCAGGCGCCCGGCCAGCGCGGCCGGCCGGCCGGCGTGGGTGAGCAGCCGGCGCAGCAACCGGCCGGTGTCGACCGTGCCCAGCGGCGCCAGCGGCACCCGGCAGCGCCGGTCGCCGGGCACCGGGAGCGGATCGGCCAGCTGTGGCCGGTGGGTGGCGACCACGGCCAGCGGCAGCCCGCGCTGGGTGGCCGCCGCGAAGAGGGTCCGCAGGAAACGGTCCAGCTCCGGCGCGGCCCGGTCCAGGTCGTCGACGGCGACCACCACCGGCTGCCGGGCGGCCAGGGCCAGCAGCAGCTGGCGGCAGGCCACCGGCCCGCCGCCGGCCGGGGCGGCGCCCTCCGGCGCAGTGAGCAGCGCCGTCAGCGCGGCCACGGCCGGGACGGCCAGGGGCGGGGCGACCAGCCCGTGGACCAGGGCGGCCAGCCGCCGGTGGACCACCGCCGCCGGGTCCCGGCCGCGCACTCCGGCGAGGTCGCGCACCAGCTCGGCGATCGGCCCCGAGGCGCCCTGCGCGTACGGCGGGCAGTGCGTCACGCCCCAGCGCACCGCCACCCCGTCGACCTCCCGCAGCGTGCGGCGCAGCTCGTGCAGCAGGCGGCTGCGGCCGACGCCGTCCGGCCCGACCAGGGACACCCATCGTGGACGGTGCTCCCGGGCGACCCGGGCGAGCTGGTCGGCGACGGTGGCCAGCTCCCGGCGCCGGCCCACCAGCGGGCCCTCGTGCCGGGGCCGCCGCGGTCGGCCGGCCGCGGTGACCCGCCAGACGTCGACCGGCAGCGCCTTGCCGGCCAGCGCCACCGGGGCGAGCGGGCGCTGCTCGACCAGGTCGGCGGTGGCCCGGTGGGTGGCGGCGCAGACCACCACCCCGCCCGCCGGGGCGTACTCCTGCAGCCGGGAGGCGGTGGTGGTGACCGCGCCGCTGGCAGCGCCGTGCCCGCCGTCGTGGGCGGCGGCCAGGTCGACCACCGCCTCACCGGTGGCCACCCCGACCCGGACCCGCAGCCGCACGCCCCCCGGCATGGGCCGCCGGTCCAGGGCCCGCTGGATCTCCAGCGCCGCCCGGACCGCCCGGTACGCGTCGAGCCCGTCGGAGCGGCGCGCGCCGAACAGCGCCATCACCGCGTCCCCCACGTACTTCTCGACCACGCCGTGCCAGTGCCGCAGCACCCCGGCGACGGTGTCGAAGTACGCGCGTTGCAGCGCCCGGACGTCTTCGGGGTCGAGCCGTTCGGTCAGCGCCGTCGAGCCGACTATGTCGGCGAACAGCACGCTGACCACGCGCCGTTCCTCCCGCACCGGCCAGGGTGACGTGGTGACCGGCTGTTCCGGGTCGGGGCGCGGCGCCAGGCGCGCCGAGCCGGAACAGCCGTGGTCCTCCCGGCCGGTGGTGATCGTGGACAGTGGCATCGTGCCCACCCTTCCCCCCAGCAGTGGTGCCTTACGACCTCCGGAGACTGTCACCACCGGGCCGTCGGGGGATCTGCAGAACGACGTATGTCGTTCGGTCGCAACCTTTAGTCGCAATGTCGACGCGAGGAGTACCACAGCGGGATCAAGCCCGTAGAACGGTGCGGGGACCTGTGACTAGGCTGCGGTCATGGCCAGCGATGTGGACACCGCACCGCTCGTCGGCCGTGCCGACCAGCTGACGGCGCTGCGTTCCGCGCTGCTCGACGAGCTCGGGCCCGGGCAGACCGCCGCGGTCTTCGTCAGTGGCGAGAGCGGGGTGGGCAAGACCCGGCTGCTGCACGAGGTCGGGGCACGGCTGCGTGACGCGGGAGCGGTCGTGCTGACCGGGTCGTGCCTGGACATCGGCGACGCCTCCCCGTTGCATCCGGTGCTCCAGGCGCTGCGCCGCTTCGACGCCGAGCTGACCGCCACCCAGGCCCGCACCTCGTCGGCCGTCCGCGGCCTGCTGCGGATGTTCGCCGAGGAGACGGCCACGCCCGACGGTGGCGCGCTGCTGGAACGGGTCTCCCGCGGGCTGAGCCTGATCGCCGAGGGGCGCCCGCTGGTGCTCGTCCTCGACGACCTGCAGTGGGTCGACCGGAGCACCCGGCAGCTGCTGCTCTACCTCCTCGCCGGGCTGGGTGACCTCCAGCTCTCCGTGCTCGCCGCGGTGCGGGCCGAGTCGTTGCAGGGCGCCCACCCGCTGCGCCGGGTGCTCACCGAGCTGCGCCGGCTGCGCTCGGTCCGGGTGGTCGACCTGGCCCCGCTGGACCGCGCGGACACCGACCGGCTGGTCGCCGCGATCGTCGGCACGCCGCCGACGCCGGAGGCCGCCGAGCAGGTCTGGCAGCGCAGCGGCGGCAACCCCTTCGTGGTCGAGGAGCTGGCCCGCGACCTGCGTGACGGTCGTGACGGTCTCTCCGACACCCTGCGCGAGATCTTCCTGTCCCGGGTCGACGCGCTGCCCCAGCACGCGCACGCGGTCGTGCACGCCGTGGCCGCCGGCGTCGAACCGGTCGAGCACTGGCTGCTGGCCGAGGTGCTCGGCCTGCCCGAGCAGGAGCTGATCGAGGCGGTCCGCGCCGCCGTGGCGCACCGGCTGCTGGTCGGCGCCGACGACGGCTACCGGTTGCGGCACCGCCTGGTCGCCGAGGTGCTCGCCCACGAGCTGCTGCCCGCCGAGCGCAGCGCCCTGCACCGGCGCTACGCCGAGGCGCTCACCCGGGTGCCGGCGGAGCTGCACCAGGCCCGGCTGGCGCACCACTGGCGGCTGGCCGGCGAGCCCGGCCGGGCGTTGCCCGCGGCGATGGCCGCCGCCCGCGAGGCCGAGCGGCTGCACGGTTTCGCCGAGGCGCACCGGCACTGGTCGGTGGCGTTGCAGCTGGCCGACACCCCGGCGGCCGGGCCGGCGGAGGCCGCGCCGGTGGAGGTCGACCGGGCGGTGCTGCTGGAGCACGCGGCCGAGACGGCCCACCAGTGCGGCGAGCACGCGCGGGCGCTCTCCCTCCTCGCCGAGCTGGCCGGCGGCGACGACGCCGAGCCCTCCTGCGCGCTGCGCATCCGGCGGGCCCGCTACCTGGCCGCCGCCGGGCGGTCCGCGCCGGCCGAGGCCGAGTACCAGCGCGTCCTGGAAGCCGCCGACTGCACCGTCCGGGAACGGGCCACCGCCGCCGCGCACCTCGCCGAGCTGCTGCTGCACCTGGGCCGGTACGCCGACGCCGGCGCCCGGGCCCGGGAGGCGCTGGAGCTGGCGGCCCAGGTCGACGGCAGCACCACCGAGGTGGTGCTGGCCAGCTCGGCGCTCGGCTTCAGCGAGGCGTTCCTGGAGGACCCGGACGCCGGTCTGGCCGTGGTGCGGCGGGCGCTGGAGATCGCCGAGCGGGCCGGCCGCCCCGAGGACGTGGCGTGCGCGTACCTGCACCTGGCGGAGCTGCTGACCGGTCCGCTGAACATCCTCGAGGAGGGGGTGGTGGTGGCCCGCCGGGGCGCGGAGCGGGTCGCCGAGCTGGGCCTGGGACGCACCTACGAGACCCGGCTGCTGGCCATCGCCACCAACGGGTTGTTCCGGGTCGGGCAGTGGGCCGAGGCGGAGAAGGTCGTCGCGGCGGCGCTGCGGCACCGCCCGTCCGGCGCGGACGCGGTCGAGCTGCTGCTGGCCCGGTGCCGGCTCTCCGTCGGGTACGGCGACGTGGCGGCCTCCGACCGGGACCTGGAGGCGGTGGCCACCGTGCTGGCCGGTGGCGGGGCCCGCCACGTGCTGCCCATGCTGATCCTGCGGGCCGGGCTGGCGATGTGGCAGGGCCGGCCCGATCTGGCCCGGCAGGCCGTGCAGCGCGGCCTCACCGAGAGCCGCTCCGACGACGTGATGCTGCTGGCCACCCTCGCCTGGCACGGCCTGCGCGCCGAGGCGGAGGCGCACGCCGGCCGGACGGTGCCGGTCGACGAGACGGCGCTGCGGCGGCTGCGCGAGGTGGTCGACCGGGTGGCCCGCAAGAGCGCCCACGCGGCCCGGCCGGTACGCCTGGGCGTGGAGGGGTTCCTGGCGCTGTGCACGGCCGAGCTGAGCCGGCTCGACGGGCGCGGCGACCCCGAGCTGTGGGCCCGTTCGGCCACCGAGTGGGACCGGCGCAACCACCCGTACCCGGCGGCGTACTCGCGGCTGCGGCAGGCCGAGGCGCTGCTCGCCCGGCGCAGCCGCAGCGCGACCGCGGCCAAGCTGCTGCGCCGGGCGTACGAGATGGCGCAGTCTCTGGGCGCGGTGCCGTTGACCAGCGAGATCAGGGCGCTCGCGGGGCGGGCCCGGGTGGAGTTGGAGGAGCGGGCCCAGCCGGCGGGCGGCCGGGCGGCGACCCACGCCGAGCCGGTCAGCGACGAGCTGGCGGTGCTGACCGCCCGGGAGCGCGAGGTGCTCGCCGCGGTGGCCGAGGGGCTGACCAACAAGGAGATCGGCCAGCGGCTGTTCATCAGCGAGCGGACCATCGGCGTACACGTCTCGCACATCTTCGACAAGCTCCAGGTGCGTACCCGGGTCCAGGCCAGCGCGATCCACCTGCGCAACCGCGCCGACTGACCCCGAGCGGGGCCGGCGCGAATACGTCGTTCTACTGATCCCGTACGTCTGCGTCGCTGGAAGGCTGTCCAGCGACGCCGACGGCACGCCGGTGCCCCTGAACCATTGTGGAGGAGACATGACGGAACCGGTCTGGGGCCCGGTCCACGCCGACATCGTCGGTCTGCTGGCGGACCACCCGGGCGACGTGCCGGCGGTGGTGGACCACCTCACCAAGCTCCAGGACCTGCTGGTGCGGCTGCCACCGCTGGAGCGCAGCTGCCCGCTGGCCGACTTCAACGAGCTGTACCTGACCATCACCACCAGCGTGCTGGAGGGGCTGTACGACGGCTTCTTCGCCGATCCGGTCTTCCTGTCCCGGCTCGACGTGGAGTTCGCCACCCGCTACTTCGACGCGCTGCGGCTGTGGTCCGAGTCCAGCCCGAGCACCCCGAAGGCCTGGTCTTGCCTGTTCAAGCGGATGCGCGGCCCGGACGCCCGGCCGCTGCCGTCGGCGGCGGCGGGGGTCAACGCGCACATCAACTTCGACCTGCCGTTCGCGCTGGTGACGACCTTCGACCACCTGGAGTCCGAGCCGGTCGACGGCAGCGAGCAGCACCGCGACTATCTCAAGATCAATGACATCTTCGCCGACAAGATTCCGTCGCTGCGCCGCGGCTACCTGGAGCGGTGGCAGCTGCTGATCGACATGCTCAACGGTGACGTCGACGACTGGTACCAGGGCGAACTGGTGGAATACACCCGGGACGTGGCCTGGCGCAACGCGCAGAAGATCTGGCGCTGCCGGCACGACCCGCACGCCCGAGACTGCGAGCGCACGCGGCTGGACGACAACGCCGCAGCGCTCGGCCGGCTGCTGCTCTCGCCACTGGGGGCGTTTCTGCAGTAGCCGGGAACGGGGGGTCCCCGCGCTCCGGGAAACCGGGGCGCGGGGGCGCGTCCCCGCCGGGCAGGATGGCCGACAGGTGCCGTCCGCCACCACGACGCCGCGCCGTGCAACCCGGGTCCGCGCCGACCGCGGCTGAGTGAGCCGGGGTGTCGGCCGGCCCGCACCGGGTACGCGCGGGTCATGCCTGTGCACCGCTCCGCGTTCCGCTTCGACCCGGCCTTCCGGGCTCCGCTGGCGTTGCTCGGCGTCCGCCCGGAGACCTCCTGGGTCCTGGTGGACGACGAGGCGCTGGAGATCCGGTACGGACGCTGGCGGCTGCGCACGCCGCGGGCCAACGTCACCGGGGCGCAGATCGACGGGCCGTTCCGCTGGTGGCGGACGATCGGGCCGCACCTGTCGTTCGCCGACCGGGGGGTCACCTTCGGCAGCAGCACCGCCGCGGGGGTGTGTGTGCGGTTCGCCGAGCCCGTGCCGGCCCTCGTGGCGGGACCGTGGCTGCGCCACCCGGGCGCCACCGTCACCGTCTCCGACCCCGAGGCCCTGCGGGACGTGCTGGGCGGCCGGCCCGGCTGAGGCCTCCGGTCAGGTGGCCCGGGGCCGGGGATGATCTCCCGGCTTGCCGGTTCCGCCGAGCCGCGCCGCAGGGAGCGCCTACGGTCGGTGCAGGACCGTGGAGAGTGGGACGGGGCATGACGGACGGGCGGGACGGGGCGGCGCCGCGGCGTAGCCGGGGTCGGCGCGGACCGAGCGCGCCGGCGAATCCCGGGCGCGAGGTGCGGGCGGCCCGGGACCCGGCCCAGGGGGAGCGGACCCGCACCGGGCCGGTGGTGGTCCCCGAGTGCGTGGAGAGCCACGCCCGGACTCGGCCGCCGGCCGACCCGCTGCGGCGCTGGCTCTTCGCCCACCACGTGCAGGCGGTCGGCCCGGAGGCGGAGGAGGGCGCGCAGAAGCGCCACCCGTGGTGGCAGGTGATGTGCCTGACCGGCGTCGACTACTTCTCCACGCTGTCGTACCTGCCCGGCATCGCGGCGCTGGCCGCCGGGGCGCTCTCCCCGCTGGCCACCCTGCTCATCGTGGCGCTGACCCTGTTCGGGATGCTGCCGATGTACCGCCGGGTGGCCCGGGAGAGCCCGCACGGGCAGGGGTCGGTGGCGATGCTGGAGCGGCTGCTGCCGTTCTGGCGCGGCAAGATCTTCGTGCTGGTGCTGCTCGGTTTCGTCGCCACCTCGTGGATCATCACGATCACCCTCTCCGCCGCCGACGCCACGGTCCACCTGCTGGAGAACCCGTTGCTGCCGGAGTCCTTCCCGCACGGCACCCTGGCCGCCGTCGTGGTCACCGTGGTGCTGCTGCTGGTGCTCGGCGGGGTGTTCCTGATGGGTTTCAGCGAGGCGGTGACCGTGGCCATCCCGCTGGTCGCGGTCTTCCTCGGGCTGAACGCGGTGATCGTCGTCGTCGGGCTGGCCGAGCTGGTCGCGGACCCGTCGCTGGTGGGTGACTGGACCGGCGCCCTGACCGCCGGCGGGGCGGGCCCGGGTGACCTGCTGGGGCCCGCGGTGCTGGCCTTCCCGCTGCTGGTGCTGGGCCTGTCCGGCTTCGAGACCGGGGTCAGCATGATGCCCCTGGTCAAGGGGGAGGGGGCGGACCGGCAGCAGCGCCTCGAGGCGCGCATCCGCAACACCCGCAAGCTGCTCGCCGCCGCCTCGCTGATCATGTCGGTGTACCTGATCGCCACCACCTTCGTCACCACGGTGCTGATCCCGGCCGAGCAGTTCCGGCCGGATGGCGCGGCCAACGGCCGGGCCCTGGCCTGGCTGGCCCACGAGCACGTCGGCGAGGCGTTCGGCACCGTGTACGACATCAGCAGTGTGCTGATCCTCTGGTTCGCCGGCGCCTCGGCGATGGCCGGTCTGATCAACATCGTGCCCCGCTACCTGCCCTCGTACGGGATGGCGCCGGAGTGGGGCCGGGCGGTGCGCCCGGTGGTGATCGTCTACACCGGCATCAGCATCGCCATCACGATCGCCTTCCGGGCGGACGTCAACGCCCAGGCCGGCGCGTACGCGACCGGGATCCTGGCGATGATGGTCTCCGCCGCGGTGGCGGTGAGCATCGCGGCGGTGCGCGCCCACCACCGGGTCGCCGCGACCGGCTTCGGCGTGCTCACCGCCGTCCTGCTCTACGCCCTCGCCGAGAACGTGATCGAGAAGCCGGACGGCATCGCCATCTCGATGCTGTTCATCGCGGGGATCATCGCCGTCTCGCTGATCTCCCGGGTGTCGCGCACCACCGAGCTGCGGGCGGAGCGGATCGAGTTCGACGAGACCGCCCGGCGCTTCGTCGCCGAGTCGCTGGCGAACGACGGCCGGCTGCACCTGGTCGCCCACAAGCGCGCCAGCGGCTCGCTCAAGGAGTACCGGGTCAAGGAGCGGGCGCAGCGCGGCATGAACCCGGTGCCGGGCGCCGCCGACGTGCTCTTCCTGGAGATCGACGTGGTGGACCCCTCCCGGTTCAGCCAGGAACTGCGGGTGTGCGGCGTGGAGGTCGGCGGCTACCGGGTGCTGCGGGCCGCCAGCCCGGCGGTCCCGAACGCCATCGCCGCCATCCTGCTCGCCCTGCGCGACGGCACCGGCGTACGCCCGCACGCGCACTTCGAGTGGTCCGAGGGCAGTCCGGTCGCCCACCTGCTGCGCTACCTCATCCTGGGCCGGGGCGACACTCCGCCGGTGGTTCGGGAGATCATCCGCAGAAGCGAGCCGGACCCGGCCCGCCGGCCGGGCATCCACGTCGGCGGCTGACCGTTACCCAGCCTCCTAGGACGCCCTAGGGGTGGTGACGGACGTGATCGGGAGCGGACATGGAACGGCCCGCGCCCCGGGGGTGCGGGCGCGGGCGTTCCGGTCGGGGAGGCCTACTTGGAGGGCTCGGGCAGCTTGCAGTCGACCTTCGGGTTGGCGCCGATGTAGTTCAACGGCCCGGCCACGATGGTCACCAGGATCGTGCCGGCCTCGGCGCAGTTGGTGTCGTCGTTGCTGTAGTAGCCGCGCTGCCCGGCGGCTATCGCGCCGATGAGCAGCCAGATGACGACCAGTACTCCGAAAATCGACGTGCCGCGCATGGGGTGCCTCCAGAATCGTGGTGGGTCGAGGTGACGCACCTTGTACCCAGACGCGACGAACGGATAAACGGCATCCGGAACGGTCACCGGCGTACCGGCCGGATCAGTGTGGCGGGGAGGGCTGCTCGGGCGGCTTGCCCCGGCTGCGTAGGGCGTCCGCGACCGCCACGCCGGCGAGCACCACCATCGCGGCCGCGGCGGCGAAGAGCGGCGGCAGGAAGAGCACCGCCGGGGCGAGGGTCAGCAGGGCCAGCAACCCGCCGGGGCGCGACAGGGAGACCCGGCTGAACACCTCGTACTCGAAGGCGGACCGGCCGACCAGGAAGAGCGCCGGCCCGCCGAGGATGACCGCCGCCCACGCCGGCGGGGTGTGCCCCAGCGGCTCGTGCAGCACCAGGTCGAAGCCGGCCGCCGTGGTCACCACCCCGGCGACCAGCATCAGATGGGTGTACGGGGCGGACAGCAGGAACTTGCTCGGCGCCTGGGAGGCCTGGATGGCGTGCGGCAGCAGCTCGCCCGAGCGGTGCACGTAGATCCGCCAGAGCAGCAGCGTGGTGACGAAGGAGACGGCGAACGCGCCGATGTTCTCGCTCTCCGAGTGATGGAGGCTGAACATGGTGCCGATGACCAGGATGGCGTCGCCGAGCGCGATGATGAAGAACTGCTGGTAGCGCTCCGACAGGTGCTCGGCGGTGACGTTGCGCTGCCGCTCCGGGATGATCCCCAGCCCGGGCACCGGGTACGCGAGCCGGAAGCCGCCGTAGTCGATGGCCAGCGCCAACGCCCAGCACGCCTCCCGGGCGTGCCCGCTGACGGTGGAGCCGACGATCCAGGGGATCGCCGAGACGCTGAACCAGATGAAGATCCGGGCGGCCCGGCGCTGGGTCGGCCGGTGTCCGCGTACCGTGGGCATGAGGAACAGGCCCCGGCCGAGGTGGATCGCCACGTAGGTGCCGGCGAAGACCATGCCCCGGTCGGTGAAGGCGTGCGGGATGGCCGTGGTCATCAGCAGCGCGCCGAACATCACCGCCGTGACCAGCAGCTTGATCTCCCGGCGCTGCGGGTCGTACATGTCGGTGACCAGGGTGGTGATCGCCCACGTCCACCACACGGCCATCAGGATGATCAGGGACTGGCCCGCGTGCTGCCAGGTCAGGTCCGTGACCAGGCCGCGGGAGATGAGCGCGAGCGCGACGACGTAGACCAGGTCGAAGAAGAGTTCCAGCAGGGTCACCCGGCGGGGGCCCTCCGGATCGCGCAGCGGCGGCGGGTCGGCCTGCCGGGCGGGCGGGTCCGGCGGGGGTGCCTGCACGAGCTGCTCCTGCGGTACCGGGTCGTCGGCGCGGCGGGCCGCCGTCGCCCCTTCCACCGACCGTAGCGACGGCGGGCGGGGTGCGTGTCCGGTTCGGGGCTTTCCGGCCTGCCGCCGCCTGGTCGCCGGGCAGTTCCCGTACCGGGCGCTCCGGCCGGCCCGGCGGGCCGCACGGCGCTGCGCGAGCAGCACTGCGGATCTACGACGGGGTGGCGATCCGTCGCACGGAATGACCGCGCCCCCGGTGGTGACGATGCACTCCAGCAGGGACGGACCGCCGCTCTGGTGCCACGGCCACGTCGCCTCCGGCAACCGGCTGGTGCGCGACCGCCGGCGCGAGGGTCGGGTACCCGTGCGGTCCGGGCGAAAGAGTGCGGGCCGGCGACCGCGCCGAGGCGCGGCCACCGGCCCGCGTGGTGCTCAGTTCTGGTCGGCGCCCGGCCCGGGCAGCACCGCACCGGCCTCGGCGCCGGCCCCGGCCAGCACCTTCGCCTGCTGCGGCCAGGTGGCCAGGCTCGGCGCGGCACGCAGCCCGGCCGCCCGGATGGTGTCGCGCAGCGCCGCCTCGTCCAGCTCGGCCAGCTGGCGGTAGGTGCGGATCCCGGCGGCCTGCAACGCGGTGGCCATCTTCGGTCCGACGCCCTGGATGCGACGGAAGTCGTCCGCCGGGGCGTCCTCGTCCGCTGCGACCGGGGTCGCCGCGACGACCGGCGCGGCGGCGTCGGCCGGCGCCTCGTCCTCCATGGCCTTGCGAGGGGCGGGGATGACCGCGGCCGGAGCCGGAGTCTCGACCGGCGCATCGGCAGCGACGGGAACACCGACCTCGGCCGGCCGCTCGGCGGCCTCGTCCTCGTCGCGCCGGTCGGCGTCCTCGGCCGCGACCGGCTCCTCGACCTGCCCGGTCGGCACCGGGGTGACCTGCGGGGTCGCCTCGTCACCGGTGGGGCCCGCCTCGGCGTCCACCGCGCGGTCGTCGGCGCTGACCTCGACCGGCGCGACCGGCTCCACGTCGGCTCCGGCCGCGTCCGCGTCGGCCCGACTGTCGACGGCGTCGGCGTCGGCCCGGTCGTCGGTCGCGTCGGGCGAGTCGGTCCGGTTCGCGGCCAGGTCGACCTCGTCGGTGCCGGTCACGGCGACCGGACCGGCGGCGGTGTCCGCCGCGGCGGTCTCCTCGTCGGCGGTGAGCGGGGTGTGGTCGGCGGCCAGGGACGCGGCGGCGGGCGGAGTGTCGAGGTCGTGCGGGGTGTGCGCGTCGACCACGGCGGCGGGCGCCGGCGAGACGTCGACGGTGGCCGCCGGCTGGGGGGTGTCGACGGTGGCGGTCACCGTGGCGGCGGCCTTCTCCTGCTCGGAGAGCCCGACGACCGGGTCACCCTCCACCATGGGCTCCGGCTGCCGGGCGGTCGCCACGGCCTGCCGGCCGCGCGCCAGCCAACCGCCGGCTCCGCCCAGTACCAGGGCCAGGATCACGATCAGCCATTGCCCGAAAGTCGACGGCACGGCAAACCTCCCTCTTGCGTTGTCGGTGAAAGTCGCGAAAAAACTCGCCGCAGCTTCGCACACGCGCATGTCGGACGACAGGGAGGAGGGGCCATCGCGACGCAGGTGGGATGCACGGTGTCGGCGGGTGGCGACGGGATGACCGACGGTACGCCACACGGCTGGACCCGGCCGGGCCGCGGCGAGGTGCCGTCGTCGGGCCCGGCCGGGGGCTCAGTCCTCTTCGCCCCGATAGGTGTAGAAGTCGTCGACGAACTTGCGGGCCAGCCGCGGCACCCGGCTGGTGACGCCGAAGTAGCCGCGCGCCCCGAGCAGTGCGAGCCGGCCGACGACCGGCTTGTACATCCGGTCGTCGCCGCTGGTGCCGCTGCGCTGCAGCGAGTCGGCGACCCGGGCGAAGCCGTACGGCAGCATGGCCGCCTCGTAGTCGGCCACCGCTTGGAGCAGCGTCTTGTCGCCGGCGGCGGCCTGCCGCAGCTGCCGGCAGAGCAGCGCGGCGTCGCGCAGGGCGGTGTTCGCGCCGACGCCCCGGCCGGGGGTCATGGTGTGGATGGCGTCGCCGAGCAGCGTGACCGTGCTGCTCTTCCAGGGCGGCACCGGCTCGCTGGTGGACACCTTGATCGGCAGGGCGCTGCCGGGGTCGCTGCGGGCCAGCAGCTCCCGCAGGTGTGGATGCCAGTTGCGGGTCAGGTCCAGGGCGGTCTGGACCAGTTGCTCACCACGGCGCTGCATGATGTCCGGCGGGAACCGGCGGGCGGTGCTCCAGACGATCAGGTTGATGTTGTCGCGGGTGTTGTCGTGGCGCAGCCCGGGCCACTGGCGCAGCAGCGCGGCGTCGGCGTCGGCGACCTCGGGTTTGACGGCGCCGTTGGAGTCCCATTTGAACTCCATGACGTGCAGCACGCCCATCATGCCGCCGGCGCCGAAGATCAGGCTGATGCCCTGCTCGATGCGGTGCGGCAGCAGGGCCCGGGTGTGCGCGGTCAGCGGGATGCGGGTGGCGATGTTGATGGTGCCGGCGTCCCGGGTGACCGCGTGCGGCAGGTACTGGTGGCGTACCGCCGAGTGCGTGCCGTCGGCGGCCACCAGCAGGTCGCCGGTGGCGCTGGTGCCGTCGGCGAAGTACGCGGTGACGGTGCCGTCGTCGCGCTGCTCGTAGCGGGTGAAGGTCTTGTCGAAGTGGACGACGTCCTCCATGCCGGTGAGCAGCACCTGGCGCAGGGTCATCCGGGCCACCGAGCGTTCGGTGTTCACCGGGTCGGTGTCCGGGCGCAGGGTGAACGAGGCGGTCTGCCGCAGCCGCTGGGTGACCACGTTGAAGTAGCGGGGGGCGCGGGCGCAGGTGACCCGGTACGTGTCGAACAGCTCCGGGGGCAGGCAGTCGCGCAGCGCCCGGCTGCCGGTCGGGCCGATGCCGACCCGGTAGCCGAGCAGTCCCTCGCCCCGGGTGCGGTACCGCTCGTAGACGGACACCCGGATGCCGGCGCGGCGCAGCCCCTGCGCCAGGCAGAGCCCGCCCGTACCGGCGCCGATCACCAGGACGTGCGGTGGCCGGGAGGACACGGCGTCGGCCCCGCTCATCCGGCCGGACGCGGCGCGGGTACGTCGACGGCGTCCCAGCGGTAGAAGCAGCCGGCGATCGCGTCCCGCGGCGACCGCCAGGTCGGCAGGTAGGGGGAGGTGTGCGCGGAGAGCCGTTCGTTGACCTGGAGGTAGAGCGGGTGGTTGCGGGCGCCGGCCAGCGCGTCCGGGTCCACGTCCTCGGTCTCCATGAGGTGCACGCACAGGTCGTGCAGGCAGTACAGGGACCGGTGCCGGACGCCGGTCAGGGCGGGCAGCTCGGTCGCGTCGGATTCGGCGAAGATCTGCGCCACCCGACCCTCCGAGCCCGGGATGATCCTGCTGACGATCAGTAGACGACTCATGGGACCCCTCTCGCCGGTGGCGCTCCGCCCAGGTCGGAGACCGCGGTCTGCTCTGCGGCCCACCCTGCCGGTACGGCTGTCACCTGGCCGTCACGCGTGGCGCGCTTCCAGTGACGCCGGTCAGTGCCCGCGGGGCGCGACCCGGGCGGCCGGTGGCCGGCGGGGGCCACCGGGGAGTTCCCGGGTGGCGTCGCGGATCGGCGCGAGGGTCTCGTCGAGCAGCGCGGTCATCGCCGCGGAAGGTTCCAGGCGCAGCTCCCGCAGCAGCAGGTCCCGGTAGACGTAGAAGGCGTGCACCGCCTCGAAGGCGTTGCCCTCGGCGAGGTGGATGCGGACCACCAGCCGGTGTGGCGTCTCCCGCAGCGGCTCGGCCGACATCGCCTCCAGCGCGGCCTCCAGCGCCTCGCCGTGGCGGCCGGCCGCCAGGTGATGGCCGGCCAGCTCCTCCAGCATGTGCAGGCGCAGCTGGCGCAGCCGCTCCCGGTCGGCGAGGACCCAGTCGTCGTACCAGCCGGGGAGCAGGTCGTGCCGGCCGGCGGCGAGCGTGGCGGCGGCGCACGGATCGTCGCCGTCGCGGATCCGGGCGGCCGTGCCGACCAGGGCGTCGACGTCGACCCGGACGACCGGCTCCAGCCGTACCGTGTCGCCGGCGGTGGTGAACGGGCAGCAGGGGTCCTGGCGCAGCCGCCAGAGGGCGGTGCGCAGCGAGGAGAGCGCCCGGTCCTCCGGCGCGTCCGGCCAGAGCAGGCCTGCCAGGTGGCTGCGGGTGGCGCCGGGGCGCAGCGCGATCAGGGCGATGACCCGTTGCAGGCCCCGGGGGACCACGACCGGCGTGCCGTCGTGCAGCAGCCGGAATCCGCCGAGCAGGTGCAGCGTGATGTCCGTGCCGGGCCGGTGCCCGGTGGTCGGCATGGACGGTTCAGCGGCCACGGCGGCACCCCCTGCGGAACGCGCGTCCCGACTCCTCGTGTGTCCCCGGTGCGGCTGCCCAAGACCCCACTGTCGGATCGCCGCGCCGCGACGCGGCGTCGCGCGCCACCGGGCTGACCGTGATGAAGATTATCAATCGTGGTCACTCTCGGTCAATGTCGTTGACGGCGGCCGGCTGCCGTACGCGCATCCGTGAAAACCCTTCTGAACTGCGGATAGTGCGTGACGGTCAGGGTGTTCGCACAGCGGATACACAGCATCCGTCAACGCACCGTCACGAACCTGCGTCGCCGGTCGGTGTCCGGTGACGCCCCGGTGACGGCGGCCCGCGCATCGTGTCGGCAGTCGTCCGGCTCGGCCGGCGCGGTCCGTACCGCGTCGCCGCGCCGTGGGGGGAGGCCCGTCCATGGAGCGTTCGCTGATCGTCGCGAAGGTGGTTCCCACCGCCGAGGCGCAGGTCGCCGCGATCTTCGCCGAGTCCGACGCGACCGAGCTGCCGCGCCTGGTCGGCGTCCGGCACCGGTCGCTCTACCGGCTGCACGACCTCTACGTGCACCTGCTGGAGACGGAGTCACCGGCGGAGGGCGCGGTCGAGGCGGCCCGGGGGCATCCGGAGTTCGAGCGGGTCAGCGCGCGGCTCCGCCCGTTCATCTCGCCGTACCTGCCGACCTGGCGGGAACCCCGAGACGCGATGGCGCGCTGCTTCTACCGCTTCGACGCGACGGCTTCCGCCGGGCGGCGGCCGTGACCGCCACCGCACCCCGGGAAGGGGAGCTCTGGTCCCGCTGCGCCGGCTGCGCGTCGCTGCTGTACCGCAAGCGCCTGCGCCGCAACCTCGACGTCTGCCCGGAGTGCGGGGAGCACACCCGGCTCGCCGCCCCGGAGCGGCTGCGCCAGCTGGTGGACCCGGGGTCGTTCACCCCGCTGCCGGACCGGCCGGCCGAGGTGGACCCGATCGACTTCGTCGACGTGCTGTCGTACCGGCACCGGCTCAGCGCGGCCCGGGCCGGCACCGGGCTGGCGGAGGCGGTGGTCTGCGGCACCGCCACCATCGGTCACCAGCGGTGCGCGCTGGCCGTGATGGACTTCCGGTTCCTCGGCGGCAGCCTCGGCGCGGCCGTCGGTGAACTGATCACCCTGGCGGCGGAGCGGGCGCTGGAGGACGGCGTCCCGCTGGTCCTGGTGACCGCCTCCGGCGGGGCGCGGATGCAGGAGGGCGCGCTGTCGCTGATGCAGATGGCCACGGTCAGCCAGGCCGTCGCCGCGCTGCGCGAGGCCGGGCTGCTCACCGTCAGCGTGCTCACCGACCCCACGTACGGGGGTGTGGCCGCGTCGTTCGCCACCAACACCGACGTGGTGCTCGCCGAGACCGGCGCCCGGATGGGCTTCGCCGGCCCCCGGGTGATCCGGCAGGTCACCGGGCGGGCGCTGCCGGAGGGCTTCCAGACCGCGGCGTTCCTGCTGCGGCACGGCCAGGTGGACATGGTGGTGCCGCGGCACGCGCTGCGCGGACGGCTGGTGGCGCTGCTCGCCGCCGCCCGGGCCGGCCGCCGCGCCCGGAGCCGGCCCGCCGTACCCCGGCAGGAGCCCGCGCCCGCCGCGCGCCCGGCCGCCGTCGCGACGCCGCGGGCCGTCGCGGCCGCCGCGGCGCCCGCCGACGCCTGGCAGACGGTACGGCTGGCCCGGCACCCCGGCCGGCCGACCACCCTGGACTACCTGGACAGCGCCTTCGAGGGCTTCGTGGAGCTGCACGGCGACCGGCTCGGCGGGGACTGCCCGGCGGTGGTCGGCGGCCTGGCCCGCCTCGACGGGCGGCACCTGATGGTGATCGGTCACCAGAAGGGCCACACCACCGGTGAGCTGGTGGCGCGCAACTTCGGCATGGCCAGCCCGGCCGGGCACCGCAAGGCGCTGCGGCTGATGCGCCTCGCCGCCCGCCTCGGCCTGCCGGTGGTCACCCTGGTGGACACCCCCGGGGCGGACCCGGGCGTCGGCGCCGAGGAGCAGGGGCAGGCGGCGGCGATCGCGGAGAACATCCTCTCGCTCAGCGTGCTGCCCACCCCGGTCGTCGCGGTGATCACCGGTGAGGGGGGCAGCGGCGGGGCGCTCGCGCTGGCCGTCGCCGACCGGGTGCTGATGCTGCAGCACGCCGTCTACTCGGTGATCAGTCCGGAGGGCTGCGCCGCCATCCTCTGGCCGGACCGCGGGGCCGCCCCGCAGGCGGCCCGGGCGCTGCGGCTGACCGCCCCCGACCTGTGCCGGCTCGGCGTCGTCGACGACCTCGTCGCCGAACCGGTGCCGGCCGCCCACCACGACCCGGAGGCGGCCGCCCGGGCGCTGCGCGAGGCGGTGCTGGCCAACCTGCTGCCCCTGCTCGACGTGCCGCCGGCCACCCTGGTGCGCCGACGCCGCCAGCGGTTCCGGCGCTTCGGTGCCGCCCGCGCCGGCCTGCGGGCGGGTGCCCGGTGAGCGCCGGGACCGTCCCGCCGGGCGCCGCCCCGTCGGGCGCCGCCCCGTCGGGCGCCGGCGACGCGGAGCTGGCGCACGAGGTGGACTCCGTACTGGCCGACCTGCGCCGGCACGCCCGGCAGCTCGTCGCCGAGGTCGCCGGCCCGGTCCGCCGGGTGCGGCTGCGCAGCGGCGACACGGTGCTGGAGGTGGAGTGGCACGAGAGCGCGGCGGCGGAGCCCGGACCGGCCCCGGCCGCCCCGGCGGTGCTCCCCGCGCCGCCGCCGCCCGCGCCCCGTCCGGCGGCCCCGGCCGGCCGCGTCGAGGTGCGCTCGCCGATGGTCGGCACCTTCTACCGGGCGCCCGAGCCGGGCGCCGCGCCCTTCGTCACCGTCGGTGACGTGGTCCGGCCCGGGCAGGTGGTCGGCATCGTCGAGGCGATGAAGCTGATGAACGAGGTGACCGCGGAGCGGTCCGGCCGGGTGGTCGAGGTGCTGGTCGACGACGGCCGCCCGGTGGAGTACGACCAGCCGCTGGTCACGCTGGATCCGGCCTGAGGTGGTGGGGATGTTCGAGAAGGTGCTCGTCGCCAACCGGGGCGAGATCGCGCTGCGGGTGCTGCGCGCCTGCCGGGAACTGGGCGTGCGGACGGCGGTGGTGTACTCCACCGCGGACGCCGACTCGGCCCCGGTGCGGATGGCCGACGAGGCGGTCCTGATCGGACCGGCGGTGAGCCGGCGCAGCTACCTCAACGCTGCCGCCATCGTCGAGGCCGCCCGCCAGGTCGGGGCGCAGGCCGTGCACCCCGGCTACGGGTTCCTCTCCGAGGACGCCGACTTCGCCGAGATCTGCGCCGACAACGGGCTGGTCTTCATCGGCCCGCCGCCGCAGGTGATGGCCGCGCTGGGCGACAAGTCCTCGGCGCGGGCGCTGATGAGCCGGGCGGGGCTGCCGTTGCCGCCGGGCAGCGTCAGCCCGGTGCCGAGCGCCGAGCAGGCTGCACAGGTCGCCGCCGAGGTGGGCTACCCGGTGATCGTGAAGGCCGCGGCCGGGGGCGGCGGGCGGGGGATGACGGTGGTCCGGTCCCCGGCCGAGCTGCCCCGGGCGTACGCGCGCACGCGGGCCGCCGCGCAGGCCGCCTTCGGCGACGACCGGGTGTACGTGGAGCGCTACCTGACCGACGCCCGGCACGTCGAGGTGCAGCTGCTCTGCGACAACCACGGCAACGGCGTGCACCTGGGCACCCGGGACTGCTCGGTGCAGCGACGGCACCAGAAGCTGGTGGAGGAGGCGCCCGCGCCGGCGTTGTCCGCCCGGACCCTGGAGACCATCGCGGAGACGGCCCTGCACGGCGCGCTGGAGGCCGGCTTCACCGGCGCCGGCACGATGGAGTTCCTGGTCGACGCCGAGGAGCGGTTCCACTTCCTGGAGATCAACTGCCGGATCCAGGTGGAACACCCGGTCACCGAGATGATCACCGGGATCGACCTGGTCCACGAGCAGCTGCACATCGCCGCCGGCCTGCCGCTGCGGCTGCGCCAGCAGGACGTGCGACCGCACGGGGTGGCCGTGGAGTGCCGGGTCAACGTGGAGGACCCGGACCGCGACTTCGCCCCGACCCCCGGCCGGCTGGACCGCTTCGTCCCGCCCGGCGGGCCGTTCACCCGGGTCGACACCCACGGCCACCCCGGCTACCTGGTCGGGCCGTACTACGACTCGCTGCTGGCCAAGGTGGCGGTCTGGGCGCCGGACCGGGAGCTGGCGCTGAACCGGCTGGAACGCGCGCTGGAGGAGTTCGACATCGCCGGGCCGGGGGTGCGCACCACCATCCCGTTCGTCCGGCGGGTGCTCGACGACCCCGCGTTCCGCAAGGGCCGCTACACCACCTCGCTGGTGGAGCGCCTGCTCGCCGAGGGGCACCCGGCCGAGGCCGCCGCGCCGCCCGGAGCTGTCCACCACCACCCGCAGCGGCTGCCGGATGGCCA